>CATVQO010000182.1 GCA_958346165.1 uncultured Collinsella sp.
TGCGCCTTTTGAGTAAAACCGCAGGTCGCGATTTGCTCGGGGTACTATGCAGCGCAATCGAATCACACGCAGCTCAAACGCAGCAAAAACGCACTACGGAGGTTTCCAGCTACATGAGGATCGATTCACGAAAACCGAAAGCCGCCGCCCTTTCCGCCGCTCTGACCGTGGCACTTTTGGCGGGCGCCGGTGCAACTGATGCCCACGCCGCAACACTGTCCGATACGGTTGGATCTACTCCGTCCGAGACGACGCTGGTGCAGCCCGTTGACTATCGTGGCGATGGTTATGGTTCCATGCAGGAGTGGAACGCCTCGATGGAGGCCAAGCGCGATTCCCTGGAGATGCGCGCTCAGATCATCATGAATATGTATGGCGACTATGCCACCGATGACGAGCGCGCTGTGCTGCAGGGTTGCATCGACGGTGCGGGTAGCCTGTTGACGATGGGGGAGGTCGACGCCAAGTCGACCGAGCTCGATGAGCTGCGCGCTGCGCTTGAGGATGCCAAGTGCGAAGCGCTCGAGGCTGCCGCCGAGGCGGAGGCTGCCGAGGCCGCCCAGGCTTCGTACTACAACGCCGGTTACACTCCGCCTTACGCGTCTGCCGCGTCCTACGCGAACGGATCGGGCCTGACGCGCTCTGCGGGTGTCAATAACTACAACGGGCGCCGCGAGACCTATTACAGCAGCAATGTGCTTTATCACTATCGCACGGGCGAATGGACTCAGGATTCTGAGGGCTTCTGGCGCGATTCCGACGGCTATTACGTTGTTGCCGCGGGCGATATGGCCCAGGGCTCGACCTTTACGGGCTCCAAGGGTGATTGCAAGGTCTATGACTCCGGCTGCGCTGCCGGAACCACCGACTACTACACCGGTTGGTAATCTGCCATAAGCAAAATAGGCACATGATGGGCGGACGTCTTTACTGAGCTTTTAGGCAACGTAAAGCCGCCCGTTCTTTATGCGCGTTTGAGTTAACAGAGCCCTTACCGTGGCGGTACGCTGGGCGTATGGATGCGGGGCACACTAGTTCATGAGAAATAAGGTCTTTCTCTTGGAAGAAGTGGTCTTGTGAATGCTCGAGATATTGCCGTTGCCGCCGTCGCGTTGATGCTCGGCTGCCTTGGTCCCACGGTCGCGCTCGTCGCGGGCATGCAGGGGACATGCGGGACTGCTCCTATCGTGGTCGGCGTGCTGATCGCGGCCGCACTGCTGGGAAGCGCGGGCGTGGTTCTTTGCCGCGACGATGAGGACGAGGTGTCGGGGTCGCAACGCTAACTGTTGTGAGATCGGCCGCCGGTCATAGACGAAGATGAAGGCCGCCGCAGGGGGGGGGGAGGTTCCCTTGCGGCGGTTTTGCTGTTAAGGCTGTTGAATGCGGCGCGTCGGCGCTACCAGCTTTTCTCGATATCGCGAATGCGTCGATAGAGCCATTCGTTTTGCGGTGCCTGGATATCGTGTTTGGCTGCGAGGCGGCAGATGGTGCCCGCGAACTCATCAACCTCGGTTTTGCGCCTTGCGATGCGGTCTTGAGCCATCGAGGGCATACCGGCGGGGTCGATTCCCTCGATGAGGTGCACCATTTGCGTCAGGTCTGCCTCGGTCAGCTCAACGCCCTCGGCGTTGGCGACCGCAAGCGTTTCGCGCATGGCGGAAACAAAGCAGCGACGCTGCTCGGAGCCCGGCTCCGTGGCGCTTCCGTAGGTCCCGCCGTAGGCCATGCAGGTTTGGTTGATGCCGTCGTTGAGCATGAGTTTGGCCCACATGCGGTGCGCAATGTCGCGCTCGACGGTATGGGCGATGCCGCAGCGCGTGTAGAGCCCGTCGATAGCGGCGACGGTCGCGGGGTCCGTGCCGGCCGCCGCGCCAAAGCGGATCTCGCCCGCATTGGTAAAGGTGAGCGCGCCGTTGAGGAACACGGCGTCCATGCCCTGGCAGATACCAAGAACGGTATGCTCCCAGCCAAAGCGTTCGGCAATCTTCTGCTCGCTCGTAATGCCGTTGCATAGCGAGGCGATGAGCGTGTTGGGTCCCACGACGCGCTCCATAGTCTTGAGTGCTTGGTCGAGACCGGTGGTCTTGACTGTCAGGATGACCAGATCGGCGGGCGTCGCCTCGCTGGCGCGGACGGACGTGAGATCGCAGGGCTTGCCGTTGACAGTGAGCGCATCGCCCGCGTGACGCTCAAAACGGGTGTCATCCATAACGTATTCGACGGCGTCATTGCCGAGGGCCTTGGCAATCATGCTGCCGTAGAGCAGGCCGACGCCGCCCTTGCCGATAAAAGCGACCTTGTTGATCTGCATGTGAATCATCTCCCCATGTAAAAGGCGCCCGCGTAAGGGGCGCCTGATGGATTGTATGCTGCCAGGGTGATTGGTGGATGCGCGGGGCGGCTGTTATAAAAAAGAAACGTTTGCCTGGACGCTACGCTGCAGGGCAGACCGCAAAGACATGCGCGTGGTCATGCCCGGCTCCTTTCATCGGGCTTTTTGCTGATGTTAAAGCGGTGCCGTGACGGCTCGATTTCTGCTGCGTTACGATACGTTCTCGATTGCGATTCCACGATGTTTCGGCTGCGTGACCATTGTGTTTCGCCTTGCCGGGGCGCTGATGGCGAAGGGAGGGGCCGTGCAATACCGTGTTGACCCCAAAAGTGGTAACCGAATATCCGCTCTGGGTCTGGGCTGCATGAGGTTTCCCGGTGCGCCGGGACACCCCGATGCGAAGACGGCCGATGCCATCATCTCCCGCGCGGTGGAGCAGGGGATTAACTACCTGGACACGGCCTATCTCTATCCCGGCAACGAGGCGTGCGTGGGTGCGTCGCTTGAGCGCCTGGGCTTGCGCGACCAGGTTTTGCTCGCAACCAAGCTGCCGCATGCTTCGTGCAAATGCGCGGAGGATTTCGACCGGTTCTTCGACGAGCAACTGCGCCGCCTACGGACCGACCATATCGACTATTACCTCATGCATAACATTACCTCGCCCGCCCAGTGGGAACGTGTGGTGGCGTTGGGCATTGAGGACTGGATCGCGTGTCAAAAGGCGGCGGGGCGCATTCGCCAGATTGGTTTTTCGTACCACGGCAGCGCGGTGGATTTCCTGACGATGCTTGACGCATATGACTGGGATTTTTGCCAGATCCAGTACAATTACGCTGGAGAGCGATATCAGGCGGGAACAGCGGGGCTCATGGCCGCCGCCGAGCGAGGCCTCGCGGTGTTTGTGATGGAGCCGCTGCTGGGCGGGCGTTTAGCGGGCAAGCTGCCGCCACGGGCCCGCGCTGTGCTCGATAGTGCCCGTGACCCGCATTTGCTCACTCCTGCCGCCTGGGGTCTTTCGTGGGTGTGGAATCATCCTCAGGCGACGATGCTGCTTTCGGGTATGACCGATACCGCGCAGGTGGATGAGAATTCGTCACTGGCAGACCTCGCGTTGCCGAATTCGATGACTGCCAACCAGCTCGACACGATCGCGCACGTGCTGGATGAGTTTGAAAAATCGAATCGCGTGCCCTGCACGGGATGCGGCTATTGCATGCCGTGCCCTAAAGGCATCAATATCCCTGGATGTTTTGCCGCCTACAACGCAAGCTATGCGCACAGCTGGTTTACGGGGCTGTCTCAATACTTTACGGCGAGCGCGGTGCGCACAAGCGAGCCCAAGTTGGTGAGCAATTGCGTCAAATGCGGTAAATGCGCACGTCACTGCCCGCAGCACATCGATATTCCCGAGCGTCTCGATGATGTGCGCCGACGTTTCCAGCCGGGCCCCGTAACGGCCATGCTTAAAGTCTTCGGCAAAACACGCTCCTCATGACCCTTTTATAACTTGCGGTGGAATAGTTCCTGTTTGCGGCAGAATAGGGGCCAAA
>CATVQO010000183.1 GCA_958346165.1 uncultured Collinsella sp.
TTGGAGAGAGCGCTCCCGCAAACTGCCTCTTGACAACTTATAGGAGCGTCGGTTTAAGTTTGTCGCGAGTTCCGCACGAGCCGGAGGCCACTTAATGTGGCCTCCGTGCGAGCCAGGACTGTAGAGCAGCAAACTTAAACCGCAGGCCGCCCGGGCCGGGAATCCGCCCATGCGCACAGGAGGGGATCCCTTTTGTGTAGGGTTTGCGGAAATGTGCCTATTTTGGGATACGCCCGGCGGCGTGGTCTGTTGACGGCACAGCTAACGCCACGTATCCTATCGAACTGCGTGTTTCGTAGGGGGATGCTGACCCCTCGATTCAAGCCGTTGCACTTTACAGAAAGCTGGAATCATTCGAGAAGGAGTACGCTTTGCCTACTATTAACCAGCTGGTTCGCCAGGGCCGTCGTTCCGTGCCCAAGAAGTCCAAGAACGCTGCTCTGCAGCACAACTCCCAGAAGCGCGGCGTGTGCACCCGCGTCTTCACCACGAGCCCCAAGAAGCCGAACTCGGCTCTTCGTAAGGTTGCCCGTGTTCGCCTTGTCAACGGCATCGAAGTTACTGCTTACATCCCGGGTGAGGGCCACAACCTGCAGGAGCACTCCATCGTGCTCGTCCGCGGCGGTCGTGTCCGTGACCTCCCTGGTGTCCGTTATCACGTCATCCGTGGCGCCTACGACGCTGCTCCGGTCCAGAACCGTATGCAGGCCCGTTCCAAGTACGGTGCTAAGCGCCCCAAGGCCAAATAAGCCAGATAACGTTTTGATACTTTCGCCGTGTGCCGCCTAAGCGCCGCACGGTAGACACTTAAGGAGATTTCACATGCCGCGTCGTGCAGCAGCTAATCGTCGTGAGGTTCAGCCTGACGCCGTTTACAACAACCGTCTGGTGACTCAGCTCATCAACAAGGTCCTTCTTGACGGCAAGAAGGCCACCGCTGAGCGCATCGTTTACACCGCTTTCGAGATCGTTGCCGAGAAGTCCGAGGGTGGCGACGCTCTCGCTACCTTCAAGAAGGCTATGGACAACGTCAAGCCCACGCTCGAGGTTAAGCCCAAGCGTGTCGGTGGCGCTACCTATCAGGTCCCGATGGAGGTCAACTCCCGTCGTTCCACCGCTCTGGGCATCCGCTGGATCGTCAACTTCTCCCGCGCTCGCAAGGAGAAGACCATGGCCGAGCGTCTCGCCAACGAGATCCTCGACGCTTCCAACGGCCTGGGCGCTTCCGTCAAGAAGCGTGAGGACGTCTTCAAGATGGCCGAGGCCAACCGCGCGTTCTCTCACTATCGTTGGTAAGTTAAGGTAAGGAACTAACATGGCTAAGCCTAAGTACAAGCTTTCCGATACCCGTAACATCGGCATCATGGCTCACATCGATGCCGGTAAGACCACCACGACCGAGCGTATTCTTTACTACACCGGTAAGACCCACAAGATCGGTGAGGTCCATGAGGGCGCTGCCACCATGGACTGGATGGTTCAGGAGCAGGAGCGCGGCGTAACCATTACCTCCGCTGCTACCACGTGCTTCTGGAACAAGGACGGTAAGGACTACCGCATCCAGATCATCGACACCCCGGGCCACGTTGACTTCACCGCCGAGGTCGAGCGCTGCCTGCGCGTCCTCGATGGCGCTGTCGCCGTCTTCGACGCCGTTGCCGGCGTTCAGCCCCAGTCTGAGACCGTTTGGCGTCAGGCTTCTACCTTCAACGTCCCCCGCATCGCCTTCATCAACAAGTATGACCGCGTGGGTGCTGACTTCTTCAACGCTATCGAGACCATGAAGGATCGTCTCGACGCTAACGCCGTGGCCGCTCAGGTCCCGATGGGCGCCGAGGACAACTTCTGGGGCGTCATCGACCTGGTCACCATGACTGCATGGGACTTCAAGGCCGACGACAAGGGCATGACCTACCCCGAGCCGATGGACGAGATCCCGGCTGAGTTCGCTGACATCGCTGCCACCAAGCGCGAGGAGCTCCTCGACGCTGCTGCCAGCTTTGACGACGAGCTCATGGAGAAGATCCTCATGGAGGAGGACTTCACCGTCGAGGAGCTTAAGGCTGCTCTGCGCAAGGGCGTTCTGGCCAACGAGCTCAACCTCGTCTTCGTGGGCTCCGCCTACAAGAACAAGGGTGTCCAGGAGCTGCTCGACGCTGTCGTCGACTACCTGCCCAGCCCGCTCGACGTCGAGGCCGTCACCGGTACCGATCCGGACACCGGCGAGGAGATCGAGCGTCATCCTTCCTTCGACGAGCCCTTCTCCGGCCTGGTCTTCAAGATCATGACCGACCCGTTCGTCGGTAAGCTCACCTACGTCCGCGTTTACTCCGGCCGCGCCGAGTCCGGCTCCTACGTGATCAACGCTTCCAACGGTCAGCGCGAGCGCCTCGGCCGCATCCTCGAGATGAACGCCGCCGAGCGTATCGACCGTGACGACGCTGCCGCCGGCGACATTGTCGCTTGCGTCGGCTTCAAGAACTCCACCACCGGTGACACCCTGTGCGCCGAGGGCAACGAGATCGTCCTCGAGAAGATCGAGTTCGCCAAGCCCGTTATCGACGTTGCCATCGAGCCCAAGACCAAGGCCGAGCAGGACAAGATGTCCCTGGCTCTGACCAAGCTCGCCGAGGAGGACCCGACCTTCCAGGTGTCCACCAACCACGAGACCGGCCAGACCATCATCGCCGGCATGGGCGAGCTGCACCTCGAGATCATCGTCGACCGTCTGCTCCGCGAGTTCAAGGTTGACGCTAACGTTGGTAAGCCCCAGGTTGCCTACCGCGAGACCGCTGGTCACGACGTCGAGAAGGCTGAGGGCAAGTTCGTCCGTCAGTCCGGCGGTCGCGGTCAGTACGGCCACGCCGTCATCAAGCTCGAGAAGATGGAGGAGGGCTTCGGCTACGAGTTCGTCAACGCTATCGTCGGCGGCGTCGTGCCCAAGGAGTACATCCCGTCCATCGACAAGGGCATCCAGGAGGCCCTGAACACCGGTGTTATCGCCGGCTTCCCGGTCCTCGACGTCAAGGTCACCCTGTTCGACGGTTCTTACCACGAGGTCGACTCCTCCGAGGCCGCCTTCAAGATCGCCGGCTCCATGGCTATCAAGGACGCCCTCAAGAAGTCCGATCCGCAGCTGCTCGAGCCGATCATGGCTGTCGAGGTCGAGACCCCCGAGCAGTACATGGGCGACGTTATGGGCAACCTCTCCGGTCGTCGCGGCAAGATCGAGGGCATGGAGGATCGCAAGAACAGCAAGCTCATCCGTGCCAAGGTGCCGCTGGGCGAGATGTTCGGTTACGCTACCGACCTTCGCTCCCAGACCCAGGGCCGTGCATCCTACACGATGCAGTTCGACTCTTATGAGCCCGCGCCCAAGTCCATCGTGGACGAGGTCATGAGCAAGAACGCCTAAGTTCGAGCTCCCTGTTACGTAATCCGCGAGAACATCTCTCGCACTCTTTGGAGGTTTAAGTTGGCTACCCAGAAGATCCGCATTCGCCTCAAGGGCTATGATCACGAGGTCGTCGATCAGTCCGCGAAGCTCATCGTCGAGACCGCTCAGAAGACCGGCGCTCGCGTTTCCGGTCCTGTCCCCCTGCCCACCGAGCGCAACCTGTACACGGTTATCCGCTCGCCGCACGTGAACAAGGACTCCCGTGAGCAGTTCGAGATGCGCACCCACAAGCGCCTCATCGACATCCTCGACCCCACCTCGGGCACCGTTGATTCGCTCATGCGTCTCGACCTTCCCGCTGGCGTCGACATCGACATCAAGCTCTAAGCGATATCGCTC
>CATVQO010000184.1 GCA_958346165.1 uncultured Collinsella sp.
CAAGTAACCGGTGAACGGTCGAAAACTACCGTTCACCGATAATCTCAAAACTGGTTCTAACTGGTATTAAGTCAAAAAGACCAATTCACATATCTTCACAATGACCTGCAATTTTTCAACACGCTATTTTTTGCCGCCCTGCGTTGTTTAGACACAAAAAAAGTTCCGATCTTTTGCCAAAGCGTTTCGAAACGGTTTCAAAACCGCAGGTAGAAGTGTTAACGAGCGGTAAACGGTCGATTTATCACCGTGAACGGTGCAAAAACGTTTTACCGTATGAATCAACGGAAGCGGCCTCTTCTGGGGTGATATAGTGACAACAACACGTCACGTGGTTACTACCAGTTTAGAAACCACTGGTCTTCAAAGAACGCTTTCCAAGAAGCTTTAAGGGCAATTGCCCGCTGGCTTTCGAAAATCATCGGACTCAGATCGTACACACCTTCGGAAGGGAAATTTGAATGGTTGGCTTTATTCTTACCGGTCATGGACAGTTCGCACCCGGCCTTGCAAGCGCTATCGCTATGGTTGCCGGCGACCAGCCTGCTTTTACCGTCGTTCCTTTTGAGGGCGACCAGGCCGCATCCTACGGTGAGGATCTCCGCGCCGCTATTACCGCCATGCGCGAGGAGTGCGATGGCGTGCTCGTCTTTACCGACCTGCTTGGCGGCACCCCGTTCAACCAGTCGATGATGATTGCCCAGGATGTCGACAACGTCGAGGTTCTGACTGGCACCAACCTTCCCATGGTTATTGAGCTTCTGTTCCTCCGCGGCAATGCCACGCTCGCCGAGCTTGGCGAGCAGGCCGTGACCGTTGGCCAGACGGGCGTCACCGCCCAGACGGTCGCATCCGTTGCCGGCTCCGAGGAAGAGGATATCTTCGGCGACGAGGACGGCATCTAATGGCCGATTTCGGAGCCAACGTCCTGAGCTCCTCGGTCGCCCTTTTAGGCCTGCTTGTCATCATGGGCTTGATTTACACCATCTGGTCGCAAATCAACATGAATAAGAAGCAGAAGTACTTCAAGGAGCTGCACACCGAGCTCAAGCCGGGTCAGGAGGTTCTTTTCGCCGGCGGTATCTACGGAACCGTCAAAGGCATCGAAGGCGAGAAGGTCCAGATCAAAGTCCGATCCGGAGCCGTCGTAGATGTTTCGCGTTACGCGATTCAGGAGATCAAGTAACTGTCGTCAGCAAATATCGAAAGGAAGCTGATCAACATGGCAGAACCCAACATTCTTCTTACCCGCATCGATAACCGACTGGTTCATGGTCAGGTTGCCACCCAGTGGAACTCCACTCTGGGCTCCAACCTCATCCTCGTCGCCAACGACGACGTGGCGTCCAACACCATGCGCCAGAACCTCATGAAGATGGCCGCTCCCGCCGGCGTCGCTACGCGTTTCTTCTCCCTGCAGAAGACCATCGACGTCATTGGCAAGGCGAGCCCGCGCCAGAAGATCTTCATCGTGGCCGAAACACCGGAAGACGTGCTTACGCTCGTCAAGGGCGGTGTGCCTATAAAGAAGGTAAACATCGGCAACATGCACATGTCGGAAGGAAAGCGCCAAGTCGCCACCTCCGTCGCAGTTAACGACGAGGATGTCGCTGCGTTTAAAGAGCTGCAGGAATTGGGGGTGGAGTTGGAGATCAGGCGCGTTCCGAGCACGCCTGTTGAGGACACGAGCAAGCTCTTCTCGTAATCCTCGTGATCCACGTTGTCAGGAGTGAAACCCTGGCGTTCTGTACGTGATATCCAAAGTGCGTACATACATTTTGAAAGGAGGAGCAAGATGGAATACTCGATCATCCAGATCGCTCTGGTCTTCGTTGTTACGTTCATCGCGGCAATCGACCAGTTTGACTTCCTCGAGTCTCTCTATCAGCCCATCGTCACCGGCGCCGTCATCGGTCTTATCCTTGGCGACCTCAACACCGGTCTTCTCGTGGGTGGTACCTATCAGCTCATGACGATCGGCAACATGCCGATCGGAGGCGCTCAGCCGCCTAACGCCGTCATCGGCGGCATCATGGCAGCCATTCTCGCTATCGCCACGGGCCTCGAGCCCAACGCGGCAGTCGGCCTCGCCATTCCGTTCGCTCTGCTTGGCCAGCTTGGCGTTACCCTGGTCTTCACGCTTATGTCCCCGCTTATGTCCACGGCCGATAACATGGCTCACAACGCGGACACCAAGGGCATCGAGCGCCTGAACTACTTCGCCATGGCTCTGCTCGGCCTGATCTTCGCTGTCGTCGTCACCCTGTTCTTCATCGCTGGCGCTACCATCGGTCAGACCATCGCTTCTGCCATCCCGACTTGGCTGCAGACCGGTCTGTCCGCTGCAGGCGGCATGATGCGCTTCGTCGGCTTCGCCGTCCTGCTCAAGGTTATGATGAACCGCGATATGTGGGGCTTCTTCCTCATGGGCTTCGGCCTCGCGCTCATCACCGTTGCCAACGATTCGCTGGCAACCCCTGCTCTGCTCATCCTCGCTCTCATCGGCTTCGGCATCGCTTTCTGGGACTTCCAGCAGCAGACCGAGCTGAAGGGTGCAGCTGTTTCTGACGGAGGTGACTTCGAAGATGGCATCTAATGAGTATGTGATCCCGGAGCACTACGAGGATCTCACTCCTGCTCCGCAGCTCGACCAGAAGACCCTCAACAAGATGGCTTGGCGCTCCTGCTTCCTGCAGGCATCGTTCAACTACGAGCGCATGCAGGCCGCTGGCTGGCTTTACTCCATCATCCCCGGTCTGGAGAAGATCCACACCAACAAGAACGACCTCGCGGCTTCCATGAGCCACAACCTGGAGTTCTTCAACACCCACCCGTTCCTCGTCACCTTTGTTATGGGCATCGTGCTTTCGCTCGAGCAGAACAAGGTTGACATCCCCACGATCCGCGCCGTCCGCGTCGCCGCAATGGGCCCGCTCGGTGGTATCGGTGACGCCCTGTTCTGGCTGACGCTCGTGCCTATCACGGCCGGCATCACCTCCAACATGGCCATCAACGGCAACGCCGCTGCGCCGATCATCTTCCTGGTGATCTTCAACGCCGTCCAGTTCGCTCTGCGCTTCTGGCTCATGAACTGGTCCTACAAGCTTGGCACCAGCGCTATTGACGCTCTGACCGCCAACATGCAGGCCTTCACGCGTGCCGCTTCCATCATGGGCGTCTTCGTTGTCGGTTGCCTGGTCGTCACCATGGGTGGCACCCAGATCAACCTCGAGATCCCCAACGGCACCACCCGTGGCCTCTCCGCCACTACCGTGATCGTCTCCGAGAAGGAGGCCGAGAACTTCACCGGTATGGAGGGCATCGATACCGAGACCGCTGAGGCCGGTACCATCGCCATGACTAATGAGGACGGCGACGCCCTCACCGCCACCGATGCCGACGGCAACCCTGTCGAGTGCGGCGTCACCGATCTGGGCAACGGCATGGAGTCCGTTACCTACGGCACCGTTACCGAGGATCCGGTCAACTTCTCTGTTGCCGACACCCTCAACACCATCGTCCCGAAGCTTGTCCCGCTTATGCTTACGCTGCTGCTTTACTACATGTTCGCTAAGCACAGCTGGACCCCGACCAAGGGCATTCTCCTGCTCTTCGTCCTTGGCATCCTGGGCGCTGGCCCGCTTGGTCTCTGGCCGAGCATCTGGTAAGGCTCTAGCTTGAGGGGTGTGTCCCTACGCGGCTCACACCCCGACCCCTTAAGCCATGTGTATGTTAAAAGCCGCGTGCTCGAAAGAGCGCGCGGCTTTTGTT
>CATVQO010000185.1 GCA_958346165.1 uncultured Collinsella sp.
GTTCTACCGCTCGCCCCTCAAATCCGACCGCTCGGAAATACGCGCGACACAAAATGATTCATCGAGGTCGCATTATTCGTAACAGGGTTGTTAACGACGTTTCGCATGGGCGCCAATGGGACAGGTCGCGCGCTGAACCAGCGCGGCGGCCAACAGCACCAACAGCATGGCGACAACGTAACCCGCGGCATCGAAGCCCAGGTCGATCATGTCGAAATGACGACCAGGAACAAAGATCTTGTGCACTTGGTCACCGACAGAGCAGACGGCGCAAAAGAGCAGAGCGAGTACGTACCGAAATCGCGCGCACGGAAGGCACTCGCCCAGGCACGCCGCTGTCGCCGAAGCAAACAGTCCTACAAAGAAGAACTCAACGGTATGTGCGACGCGACGAATGTTGGCACCCATCCACAGACGAACGGGCGCAAGCGGGTCGGGATGAATGGCGCCAGTCGTTGAGTCCGCGTCCCCGACGGCATCTCCCGCCTGGGACTCCTGCGCGGCGTCGGGCCGCACGTCCGCGGCCTGCCCTTCCACCGCGCGCGCGGTGGACTCGCTGAGTGACGACGTCTGCTCCACGTTTTGCTCCGTCAGTATCCAAATACTTGCCAGCGTCACGACCAGCAGGACAACCGAGATCCATCCGACTATATGCTTCACACGCGCCAAGGGCTAACCTCCGTCATTTTTTGAGCAGCAGCGAGTGTACCCCCAAATGCAGTTGTCGCCGTAGCGAAATCCAAAATGTTCGAATCGGGGCGCCAAAGGACCGTGGCGCCCCTACTCCATCTCGCGCATCCAGCGATCGAACGTCCCCACGCACACGCCTAGTCGCTTTGCCGCCTGACTCCGCGTGATATCACCCGCCTCGTAGGTATCACGCACCAGCTCGAATTGCGGAGGACAGGGCTTACGGGGCCGGCCAAAGCGCACGCCGCGCGCTCGCGCCGCCGCAATGCCCTCGGCTTGGCGCCGGTGGATGTTCTCGCGCTCCACCTGCGCCACATAGCTCAGCAGCTGCAAAACAATATCGGCAATCAATGCACTCGTCACGTCCGACCCGCCACAGTCTCTGGCGCGCGTGTCGAGCAATGGCATGTCCAGCACCACGATGGCGGCGCCGAGCTCTTTGGTTATGCACCGCCATTCCTCGAGGATCTCGCTGTAGTTACGGCCCAGCCGATCAATGGAAAGTACCACCAGCACATCACCGGAATCCAACGCGCACAGCAGTTCGCGATACCGCGGCCGATCGAAGTCCTTGCCGCTCGCATGGTCGGCAAAGATATTCGCCGGTTCCACGCCATAGGCGCCCAGCGCATCCAGCTGCCGATTCAGATTTTGATCACGCGAGCTCACCCGCGCATACCCGTACACCGTTGTCATCTCATCCCCGCTCTCTCGTAGACCTCCCAAAAAGGAACAGGTTTATTTTGGTAGGTTTTATCTCCCCTATAGCAGGCGGAAGACGCAAGCGCGCGGGCGGCAAGACGATTGATGCGCCACAAAAAAGGCGGCCCCAAAAGACCGCCCCGTTCTCTATCAATCACCAAATTCCGACTAATGAATAAGCCTGAAATCCAAGTGCCCGCGCGTGGTGTTGACGCGCGAGACCTCGACGATCACGCGCTGCCCCAGCTCATAGCGAGTCCCCGTGTCGGCGCCCGTAAGCGTGAGCGCGTCCTCATCAAACTCGAACCACTCGTTGCCCAGACTCTTGATCGAAACCAGGCCCTCGACCTGTGTCAGATCCAGGCGCACAAAGAGGCCCATGCTGCTGACCCACGAGATCGTTCCGGCGTAGCGCTCGCCCAGGCGATCCTCGTAGTACTGGGCGATCTTGATCTTTTGCGTCGCATGGCTGGCGGCGTCGGCCGCACGCTCGGCATCGCTGCACGCGCGGCAGATTTGCGGCAGGATGCGCGGCAGGGACTCGCGACCCTTACCGATCAGCCGCGGCGTACGCACCAAGGCGTCCTTGCCGCCCAGCCGCTCGTAGGCCAGCTGCAGCTTGAGTACGCGATGCACCACCAAGTCGGGATAGCGACGAATGGGACTCGTAAAGTGGCAATAGCACGGCGCGGCAAGTGCAAAGTGGCCCTCGTTGCGCGGCTTATACAGTGCGCGCTGCATACTGCGCAGTAGCAACGTGTTGACGAGCGGCGCGTTGGCCGTACCGGCTGCGGCATCAACCGCCGCCTGCAGCTCGTCGGGGCTTCCCAGAGCAATGCCGGACGCGCGACGGTCATCGATGATACCCAGCTGTGCCAGCGCCACGGCGGCACCGTGCAGGCTGTCGGGACTGGGATCGTCGTGCACGCGATAGCAGGCCTCGATATCGCGGTCGGCCAGCCACTCCGCCACGCACTCGTTGGCCAGCAGCATGGCCTCCTCAATCAGCGACGTGGCGCACGAGCGCTCACGGGCCACGATCTGCACGGGCACACCGTCCTCGTCCAACAGCGCACGGATCTCGGCCGTATCAAAGTCGACCGAACCGCGCGCGCGACGAATACGACGGCGAAGCTCGGCGAGCTCGTTGGCAGCTACGAGGAAATCCCCCAAGTCGACGTTATAGCCGCGAGCGGTTTCCTCGCATGCAAGCCCGCGCTCGAGCGCTTCCTCGCGCGAGGCTTCAACTGCGGCAACATCCTCGGCGGCACCCTCCAGCACCGAATACTCCACCGCACCGGCACGCACCAGCAGCGCCTCGGCACCGTCGTAGTCCATGCGCACGCGCGAGCGGATCACGCTGGGATAGGGATCGTAATGGCGCACGCGACCCTGCGCGTCGAGCTCAATGTCGACGGTAAACGCCAGGCGGTCCTCGTCGGGACGCAGTGAGCACAAATCGTTCGACAGGCGCTCGGGCAACATGGGCAGCACGCGATCGGCAAGATACACCGACGTCGTGCGATGGCGGGCTTCCAGATCGATATGTCCGTCCCAGGTAACATAGTGCGAAACGTCGGCAATATGGACACCAAGCTTGTATCCACCCCCGGGCGTGCGCTCCAGCGAGATAGCGTCGTCAAAGTCGCGCGCGTCGACCGGATCAATCGTAATGACAAAGCGGTCGCGCAGGTCTCGGCGGAGCGGGTCCTTGAGCGCCGAGGCCACATCGAGCGAAAGTGCCTCGGCCTCGGTTAGCGCGGCCTCGGGATACGTATCGGTATAGCCATAGCGCGCCATCACATACTGAACGCCCAGATCGGGCGCATCATCGCCGCCAATACGGCGCTCGATCGTCACGGTGCCCGATTCCAGGCGCGTTGGATATGTCAGAATGCGTGCGACGACCGCATCACCCGGATGAACGCCCAAGCGCTCCGCCGAGGTGTCCTCCGGCAGAATAAAGAAATCGGCCTTAAGGCGAGAATCAAGCGGCTCGATCACCCCGAGCGGGCCGGCGGTCTGGTACGTGCCCACCACACTAATGGCTGCACGCTCGACGACGCCCTCGATTACGGCGCGTCGCTCGCCATGCGGGCTGTTCTTAATGCTCACGGCAACGGTATCGCCGTCCATAATCTCACGCTTGCCGCGGCCCATGACCTTGTAGTCGCCGTTTTCGGTTACAACGTAGGCGTTATGCTCATGGAGCTGCACGCGTCCGGTCAGACTCGGGCGACGCTCGCTGCGCACCGGCCCGCGCTTATTGCGAGCTCCACGCTTATGCTTGTTATTGCGCCCCATGGCGCCTCCTTACTATCGATGGCCGTTTACACCCCAAGAGTCTACCCAAATGATCCCTAGGGGACGGCAGGATTG
>CATVQO010000186.1 GCA_958346165.1 uncultured Collinsella sp.
GCGCCGAGCGCGAGACGCTCTCGCAGCTCACGGCTCCGTGCAAGCTGCTGCCGCAGGCGCAGGTGGCCGTGCACGTGGCGGACAAGGACGCCGCGCTCGAGAACATGGGCGTGCAGAACGCCATCGCCGAGGCCGAGGCGTCGCTGGCGGGCGAGGGCCGCGTGCTCGTACGCAAGAGCGGAACCGAGTCGGTTATCCGCGTGCTGGCCGAGGCGCCCGACCAAGCATCCGCCGATGCCGCCATGAAGCGCATCGCCAACGCGCTGGAAGCTCTGTAAGGTAGTCATTGGGGACGTTCTTAAACGACTAGGTGGAAAGGGGGCGCCGCGGATTGGTTCCGCGGCGCCCCCTTTGCGTTGGCGTGTCGGTTATGCCTTACAGCTCGTAGAGCGTGGTGAACTTGTCCTGCAGGTAGCTGCAGTAGTAGCGGGCGTCAAAGTCCATGCCGCAGGCGCCCTTGATGAGCTCCGGCGCGTCCTTGGTGCGGCCCCACTGCCAAATGCGCTCGCCAAGCCAGGCACGGACGGGCGCCAGGTCGCCGCTCGCACAGGCGCCGTTAAGGTCGACACCGTCGCGGCACATGGCCGGCACAAACATGGCATCGTAGGCACTGCCCAGCGCATACGTGGGGAAGTAGCCAAACGAGCCGCCGCTCCAGTGCGTATCCTGTAGGCAGCCGTGCGTGTCGTCGGGAACGGGAATGCCCAGGTACTCATCCATGAAGCGGTTCCAAAGCGCGGGGATGTCCTTGGCCGTGGCCTCGCCGGCAAACAGCATGCGCTCGATCTGGTAGCGCACCATAACGTGCAGCGGATAGGTGAGCTCGTCGGCCTCGGTGCGGATCAGCGAAGGCTGCGCGATGTTCACGGCGTGGTAGAGCGTGTCCTCGTCGACGTCGCCGTAGACCTCGGGCGCGTGGCGGCGCAGCACCTCGAGCAGCGGTCCCATAAAGGCGCGGCTGCGACCCACGGTGTTCTCAAAGAAGCGGCTCTGGCTCTCGTGGATGCCCATGGAGGTGCCGCCCTCCAGGCACGTGCGCGCATAGGCGGGGTTCACGCCCAGCTCGTACATGGCGTGACCGGCCTCGTGGATGATGCTGTAGACGTTGGAGATGCAGTCGTCCTCGTAGATGTGCGTGGCGATGCGCGCGTCACCCACGGCAAAGCCCTCGCTAAACGGGTGCTCGGTAAAGGCAAGCGTGGTGTCGTCCAGGTTCAGGCCGACAAGCTTCATAAGGTCGAAGCTCATGGCGCGCTGGGCGGCCTCGGGCACGCGGGCGTGCAAAAAGTCGGCATCGGGCTGCTGGCTGCGCTCGCCGATGGCGTGCACGAGCGGCACGACCGTCGCCTTGACCTCATCGCAAAACGCATCGAAGCTCTTGGCGGAAAGGCCGCGCTCGTACTGGTCGAGCCAAACATCGTAGGGGTCGCGCTTGGGGTCCATGAGCTCGGCCTGATGCTTAAGTTGGGCGACGATTCTATCCACATAGGGCTCAAAGCTTGCCCAGTCATTGGCCGTCTTGGCCTTGTGCCACACGGCATCGGCCTCGCAGGTGAGCCTGGTCCAGGCCTCGGCCTCCTCGGTGGGGATGACGCTTGCCTCGCGTTGGTCGCGACCGAGCACACGGATCTCGTCGAGCAGCTGCGGGTCGTCCACGTGTCCGCCTGCAACCGTCTCGTGCGCTAACGAGCGTACGAGCTCAACGGACTTCTCGCTGGTCAGCAGCTTGTGATGCTCGCCGGCAAGCGTGCCCATGGCGTCGGCACGGGCGGCAGCGCCGTTGGCAGGAGCAATCGTCGCTCCATCGAACTCGGCAATCTTGAGCAGGTACTCGCGAGTCCACAGCTTGCTCTCGAGTTTGCGGAACTTTTTGACGGCCTTGTCGACTTTAGCAGCCTTGACGCCCTTGGCAGCCTTTGCCACGGCGGCCTTGGCCTTCTTATCGAGTTTCTTTCCCATACCGTATCCTTAATCTCGCAGGCCGAGCGCCGCAGGCGGGTGCACGGCCAGTTTGCACAGCTACCTGCTTTGTACCCAGTGCGAACAAAACGGAACGCGGCGATGCGCTCGCGAAATGTGTTATCCTATAGCCCAATGCGTTGACGGAGAGGGTTTTGCCCGCCGCGTCGCCGGCAAGAGAGGGAAGGCCATGGGCTGCAAGCCTTCCTGCGGTGGCAAGGGCCAAGCGTTCACTCCCGAGCAGCGACCTCAACGGGCGCGCGGCCAGCGGCGGCGATGTCCCCAGTAGGGAAGCCGTGAGCCTCGCGACAAGAGGCGCAGAGTGGGCACGGCGGCCAGACATCCGCCGGGTCAAACAAGGTGGTACCGCGGAATTCAACCGTCCTTGGGCAATGCACATGCCCGAGGACGGTTTTTTGTTACCGAACCGGGCCACGCATCCGCAACATCGGGCGGCGTCAGCCGTCCCGGAGCGCGGATGCGCGAGAGACGAAAGGGAAGACATGAGTCTGATTGATGATCTGGTCAAACTCGAGGAAGAGGCCAAGGAGCTCGTCGCAGGTGCCGACGACGCCGCAAAGCTCGAGGCCGCGCGCGTTGAGCTGCTCGGCCGCAAGGGCCGCATCACCGGCCTGATGCGCATGATGGGCAAGCTCGCCCCCGAGGATCGTCCCATGATGGGCAAGCGCGCCAACGAGATGCGCCAGCTGATTGAGGGCATGCTCGACGAGCGCACTACCGAGATGAAGGCCGCCGCCCTCAAGCACGCACTGGAGCACGAGGCCGTCGACATCACGCTGCCGGGCATCCGTCCGCAGATCGGCCACCAGCACCTGATCAAGCAGATCATCGAGGAGGCCGAGGACATCTTCTGCGGCATCGGCTACACCGTCGAGTCCGGCCCCATGGTCGATACCTCCTATTACAACTTCACTGCGCTCAATGCTCCCATGGATCACCCGAGTCGCTCGGCCCGCGATACCTTCTACGTGGTCGACAACAACCCCGGCAGCGTCGCGCACCCCGAGGCTCACGCCCATGGCGAGTCCGATGTGCTGCTGCGCACCCAGACCTCGGGCGTGCAGATCCACACCATGGAGTCGCAGAAGCCGCCCATCTACATGATCTGCCCGGGCACCGTCTACCGTCCCGACACGGCCGATGCCTGCCACCTGCCGCAGTTCAACCAGATCGAGGGCCTGGTCGTCGACGAGGGCATCACCTTTGGCGATCTTAAGGGCACGCTCGACTACTTTGTTAAGTGCATGTTTGGCGAGGACCGCAAGACGCGCTACCGTCCGCACTTCTTCCCCTTCACCGAGCCCAGCTGCGAGGTGGACGTGAGCTGCCACGTGTGCGGCGGCAAGGGCTGCAACTTCTGTAAGCACAGCGGCTGGATCGAGATCCTTGGTTGCGGCATGGTCGACCCCAACGTCCTTATCAACTGCGGTATCGACCCCGAGAAGTACACCGGCTTCGCCTTTGGCATTGGCGCCGAGCGCGTCGCGGCACTGCGCTACGACCTGCCCGACCTGCGCACGTTGATGACTGGCGATATGCGCTTCTTGAACCAATTTTAAGTTGACCTGTCCCGGCGGCTTCCCGAGCCACCGCACCTTGCCTTTCAATCGTCGGTTGCGTACCTAAGTACGCGGCCCTCCTCTTTCAAGGCAATCTGCGGCACCTCGGAAACCCGTTTCCGTAGCTGGAGTTTTCCGTCTGTTTATTGCAGACGTTACAGATGAAAGGAGACCAGTTATATGCGCGTTTCTTACGACTGGCTCAAGACCATGATC
>CATVQO010000187.1 GCA_958346165.1 uncultured Collinsella sp.
GCCTCGAGTATGTTCAAGATAATCTGTTCCATGCCCCCATTGTAAAGGCAAAGGCGCCGGAGCCGTTCTCGGCTTCGGCGCCTTCATCAAACAGCGCGTCTATATCTTCGCCTAGGCTTTCGTCTGCCTCACTACTCCGAATCAAACGACATGTCGCCCGAACCGACCTCAAAACGATACGTAGCAGACTTATCCCCGTTATCGAATTCAAGATTCAAAATGGTCTCGCCATCGTAGCCAAGCGGAAGGAAATCGCTCTCGAAGTCGCCGCTGCCCAAGGTGAGGCTCGCCTTAAAGCCCGTAGAGTTCGGAACCGTCATCTCCACATCGCCCGAGCCCACACTCACGTCCATCGACTTCGCGGGGGCCTGATAGAGCTCGAACGTCACATCGCCCGAACCGACCTCAGCGCTGAGCGCATCAGTCACGCTGCCCGTAAACTCTACATCTCCCGCACCCAGGAAAAGGTCGAAACCATCACAGATGACACCGACAATCTGCAGATCACCCGAGCCCACGTGCGCGTTGACTCCCTTCAGATGTTCGGCAACACGGCGCGGCAGCTCGACCGTAACCGAGCGGTCAATTGCCTTACCGTCATCACTTCCAAACTGGGAAACCTTGAGCGTCGAGTCCTCGACGGATGCGATGTTTTGCGTCGCGGCCTTGGAGGCATCCATACCCTTGGCAACGCGCCCCCGCTCGATAACGCGAGCCTTGTTGCCATCAACAACCTTGACGTCCACCGAAGCCGCATTGATATCGAAATCGAGGTAGCGGAACTCATCGGCATCAAAAGTCATGCTCGAAAGTTGCTGAGGCCGAGCGGAATAGCTGCCGTCGTCCAAGAGATCGTCATCGTCAAACATATCGCCAAAATCAGACAAATGGCCAGATAGAATACCGGTCGTACGCACCATATCGGAATGAGCCAATAGCCGCGAAGTGCCAAAGACAAGTCCGATGATGAGCGCAAACGCTCCTATGCCAATGCCCAAGCGCACCTTGGATTCATGCGAAAGCTTCATCATTCACCACCCTCTTTGGCAATCGGCTCAGCGGTAGTCGCGGTAGCCACGTCAGTATCAACCGGAGCGGAAACATTCTGAGCCCTAGCGACCGCCGGTGCCGGACCAACCTGAATATCCCCGCGCGCCCAATCACCATCGAGCGCACGCGCTACCCAGTGATAGATGGGAATCGTAAAGAAGATCAGCGCGGCAAAGGGGCCGGCACCAAACAGGAACATCAGCAAAAAGAACAGCAGCCAGCATACGGCCCAATACGGGAACGACTGGAACGGGCCCTTCACCGGAGTCGAGCCAACCGCGGTGCCACTCGTCGCCTGCGCCGTAGCGGCATTGGCGGCCTGCGCACTCCAGCTTGCCGCTTGCGCCGCCTTGGCCGCAGCATCACTCGCCTGCGTTGCCGCCTCGGTAGCGCGCGCCGCCGCCTCATGGGTGCGTGCGCGCTCTGCCGCCTCGGCCTCGCGCTGACGAGCGCGGTCCTCGTTCTCAAACTCGATATCGTCCTCAATCTCATCGCTCGGATTGAGCAGCTCGTCCAGACTCACACCATAGAGCTTGGCGAGCGAGATCAGGTTCTCGGTATCGGGCGAGCTCTCCGCACGCTCCCATTTACTGACCGCCTGGCGCGACAGCCCCAGCTTTCGCGCCAGCCCTTCTTGGCTAAAGCCCTTGCTGCGGCGAAGGTCGGCGAGCCGCTGCGCAGTTTCTACATTCATGGTTCCTCCTTTGTGATGCCAGCCGTGCCGCCGGACCGTTTTTGTTCTTAAGGCGCCTTGCACAGTTAAAAATCTATCCGCCACCGCCAAAAGCATGCCACCTATTCTAGTGAGATTTTTGACAACCGGCGGTTGCGGGCACATATGAGCTGCGGAAATGTGTCCAAACAAAGCAATGACCCACGGCTCGGTTGTCCCCGTTGCGGCGTTAACGGTAGTATGGTCGTACTGTTTATTCCGCACCGCCAACGGAGGGAGTTCCGCGCCGTGAACCGCGATTTCGCCTCATCGCTCATCCAGCTCAACAATACGTTCTATCGCGAGCACTCCGCTTCCTTTTCCGATACGCGCCAGGCCCCGTGGCCCGGCTGGGTGCGCACCATGGATATCGCGCTCGAACAGCTCGACGTCGCCACGATCGAGCATCCCGTCCGCGTCTTCGATCTTGCCTGCGGCAATATGCGATTCGAGAACTTTGCCGCCGGCGGCGCACTTGCCGCCAAGGGCGTCGACGGCGCAAACCCCTCGGCAGATGCCAGCTGCCCGTTTGAGTTCTATGGTGTTGACTCGTGTCAGGATTTGGCTATCGATGCGCACGGTCACGCCCTGCGCATTCCCAACCTGCACTTCCAGGAACTCGACGTGCTCGACGCCCTCATGAAGCTCAACCCCGCCGAGACGCCCAACGTGCTTTTCGACGCCCCGCTCGCCGATATCTCGGTCTGCTTTGGCTTTATGCACCACGTGCCGTCGTGCGAGTACCGCGTACGCGTGCTCGACGCCCTGGTGCGGCAAACGCGCCCAGGCGGCATCATCGCCATCAGCTTTTGGGAGTTTATGAACGACGAGCGCATGGCGCGCAAGGCCGTTCGAGCCGAAGCCCGCGCCGAGCTCACCCCGCCGTTTGAGGGTTACGATTCCGTGCAGTTTGAAGCCGGCGACCACCTCATTGGCTGGCAAAACGACCGCCACGCCTACCGCTATTGTCATCACTTTGACGATCAGCAGATCACCGACCTGGTGCGCGGCGTGCGTACGTTCTACAAGAGCGGCGAGGTCCCCGTGCGCGAGCTTGAGCGTTTCCATGCTGACGGTCGTAGCGGCGAGCTCAACCGCTATGTGATTCTCAAGCGTCTGTAGGCACCGACGACTCGCCGCCGAGCCGCACCGCATCTTTCGGGCAAACTATGCCCACCTTTTTTCAACCCATTGACGGAACGCGCAGTTATGCGTTCCATACTTATGACCAAGGAGCCTCATGGGAGCCGTCCACGTTCGCACGCCTAAGAACTTTGTGCTCGAGGAGCGCTTGGAGCGCTACGCCGATGCGATTGAGACGAACCCCGAGGCATATGCCGGGGATTGGCGCGAGGCCTGCGCGCCAGTTGGCAGCAAGCCCTTCGAACACCTTCACCTGGATCTTGGCTGTGGCAAGGGAACGTACCTGGTAGAGCGCGCCACCCGCGAGCCGAACACGCTCTTTGTCGGTATGGACCAGGAGCCCATCTGCATCGCCTATGCCGCACAGAAAATCTGCGAGCAGGAACTGACCAACGCACTCGTCCTGCCCCGAGGCGCCACATCGCTGCCGCAGCTGTTTGCCGCAGGCGAGCTCGATGCCATCACCGTTAACTTTCCCACGCCGCAGCCCAAGGCCAAGTACGCCAAAAAACGACTCGTCCATGTCGACCATCTGATGCTCTATCGCCCGCTCTTTTCAGCCGGCGCCACCGTCACGCTGCGAACCGACAGCAAGCCATTGCGCGACTACGCCCTGGGGCAGTTTGCCGCGGCCGGCTACGGCACGCTTTGGGTTAGTGACGACGTCCGCCGCGACCATCCCGAGCATCCCGAGACCGAGTACGAGTGCCGCACGCGCGAGATGGGTGCTGTCGCCTACGGCATTTGTGCCACACCCGGCGAGAAGCCTACCGAAGAGCAACTCGCAGCAGGCCGAGCGCAGGAGCAAAGCCTTGCCTGCTACCTGCCCGATAACCTCGATGAGCT
>CATVQO010000188.1 GCA_958346165.1 uncultured Collinsella sp.
GTCGCCGTCGACACGACGACACCGTCACCGCGCAGGCGATCGATATGATGGCCGGACACCGTGATGTCAAACTCGACCATATCGGACAGGGGCCCGCGCGTAAGCGCCATGTCGTTGAGGGCGAACGAACGCACGACATCCTTCGTGCCGTCATCGCGCACCGAGACGATATCCGCGGCGATGGTGGCGCGGCGGCTCACGTGGAGCTCACCGGACAGGGCATCGCTCACAACCTGCAAAATATCGCGTTCCTCGGGACTGGCCGCCGTCAAAAAGCCCAGGTGGCCATAGGAAAGACCCAAAATGGGAATCTCGCGGTAGTTGAGAATGCGGGCGGCGCGCAGCAGTGTGCCGTCGCCGCCGAGCGTGATGACCAAGTCGGCATCGTCAACATCGGGCGTGCTCTGGATCTTGGAACGCTGGTCGGCAGCCCATGCAACCTCGTAGCCCTGGCGCGAAAGCCAAAGCTCGAGCATCAGGCCGCTCTCGACTGCCTCTTGCTTGTAGTAATTGGGAACCAGAAAGACCTTCATAGCGTTGCAGCTTTCTCGCTCAAAACCGATACCTGGGATTGCAGCTCATCGTCGGAGCGCTCATCGGGGGCAAACCTCGTGCCGTACAGGAAAAACTCGACGTTGCCCTTGGCGCCATGAATGGGCGACACGCACACGTCGACCGGGAAGAGGCCCTTCGCGGCAAACAACTCGATTACCGCAACAAGCGTGTCGACACGCACGACGGGATCCGTCACGATACCGCCCTCGCCCACCAGCGCAGCCGGCGCCTCAAACTGGGGCTTTACGAGCGTGCAAAACAAACCCGAAGGCTTCAGGCACGCCAGCACGGCATCGATGATATTCGCGATACTTGTAAACGACACATCGCACACGGCCAGGTCGATAGCGCCGCCGTAGCCGAGCTCGGGCAACTGCGTCACATTCGTGCGCTCGTGGAGCGTCACGCGATCGTCTTGGCGCAGCGACCAATCGAACTGGGCACGGCCCACGTCGACCGAGACAACGGTCGCAGCGCCGCGCTTGAGCAGGCAATCGGTAAAGCCGCCCGTGGAGCATCCCACATCGAGGCAAGCAAGGTCCGTCGGATCGATCCCAAACGCATCGAGCGCGCCCTCGAGCTTGAGCCCGCCACGCCCAACATACGGGATGTGCCCCTTAACGTGCAGTGGCAGGCCCGGCGTCACCTTGAGCCCCGGAGAGGTCAAACGCTCACCACCACTCGAAACCAAGCCGGCCATAAGAGTGCGAAGGGCATCCGCGCGATCGGCGCAGATGCCCTGTGAAATCAGTTCGTCATCGAGACGCACGCGTTTCATGAATGCCATCAACCATTCGTATCCGGAGATGCAGCCTGCCTATCTTGGGACTCGTTTGCCGCATCCTCATCGTATTCCTGCTCGAGCTTGTCGGCCTCACGCGGCGTCAGCTCAAACTTGTCGACCATATCGACCGCTCGGGAGCCCAGCTCAATCGCCTCGTCAAACAAATCGAGCGAACGCTCCAAGGACGTATCCTTGGAGCGAACGGTGGCGATGATCTGGTCCAGGCGATCCGAGATCTCATCGAAGTTGCGGACGGAACCCTCTGGCATGGCTACTCCTCGACGGAGTCGGCCTCGACGGCCTCAGCAGCGTCCGCATCCTCGGCAAGTACACCGGCGGCAGCCTGAGCAGCAGCGACCTTGGCGGCCGCCTCGGCAGCCTGTGCCTCCTCGCGAGCACGATCCTCGGCCAGCAGCTCTTGGTACAGGTCCTCGCCCGGCAGCTCCTCGCTGCGAGCGATCTTGCCCAGCACGCCGTTGACAAACGATGCGGACTGGTCGGTACCATAAGCCTTAGCAATCTCGACGGCCTCGTTGATCACGATAGCGTCCGAGACCTCTTCGTCGGTGAGGAAGCGCATCTCGTAGACGGCGATGCGCAGCAGATTGCGGTCGGCACCGGGCATGCGCATAAGATCCCAGTTCTTGGCGACGGCGCGCAGGGCACAATCGATTCGATCAATGTGCTCGTAGGCACCGCGGCAAAGCTCCAGCGCATAGGGGTCGAGGGGACCCTTCGAGATCAGGAAATCGCCCTCGAGGACGCGCTCGAGCGGGCTGTCCGTGGCTTCGGCCTGGAACAGCAGCTGCAGCGCCTGACTGCGGGCAAGCGTGCGCCCGCGATAAACCTTAAGGCTCAAAGGTTACTCCTTGGGGAAAACGAGGCCGTCGATGCAAACGTCAACGCGCTCGACCTCGACGCCCACCTGAGCATCGATAGCGGCGACCACGGCGGCGCGAACGGCCTCGGCGAGCTTCTTGAACGGATAGCCAAAGAACACCACGACACGCACGGTGAGTGCGAGCTTGTCGCCGATGACCTCGGCCTCGACCGCCGGCTCGGAAGCCGGGGCCTTGGACGAGAGCATCATGGAGACAAGGTTGGTGGCAAGGTCCTTGACGCCAACGGAGGCGATGCCCTCGACATCCGACACGGCGCGCGAGACGATGGCGGTCAGAACATCGGGCGAAATGCCGATGCCGTCAATCTTGATTTCCTGGGGCATGAGTCCTCCTAGAAGAGTTGGTTGCTAGACGCGGGAGACGAACTTGCCGTCGCGGGTGTCAACCTTGATGACCTCGCCCTCGTTGAGGTACATGGGGACCTGGATGACAGCGCCGGTGTCGATCGTGGCCGGCTTGGTGGAACCCTGGACGGTGTCGCCCTTAAAGCCCGGGTCGGTCTGGACGATGGTGGTCTCGATGAACATCGGCGGGGTCACGCCCATGAGCTCATCGTCAGCGAAGAGCAGCTGGCAGATGTCGTTCTCGCGCAGCCACTTGGAGTTCTCGCCCACCATGTCCTCGGGAACGGGAACCTGCTCATAGGACTCGTTGTCCATGAAGATGTAGTCGGTGCCATCGTTGTAGAGGTACTGGAACTCACGGGTGGTGAGCATGACGCTCTCGAACTTGGTGCCGGCGTTGCAGGTGTTCTCGACGACGCGGCCGCTCTTGATGTCGCGGGTCTTGTAGCGCACAAACGCGCCGCCCTTGCCCGGCTTGACATGCTGGAACTCGACGATGGTGTAGACCTTGTCCTTAATGCGGAGACCGAGGCCGTTCTTGAAGTCGGCGGTAGAAATGGTAGGCATAGCGACCTTTCTTGTTATGGGCAGAACGCACAAGCGTCCAAATTACATACGATAGAAATTATACACTTGCAGACGGCTGCTGCAGCGAGCGCATAAAAAGAGAACGCGGGGCGTCCGAATCGATCCGGACGCCCCGCCCCAAAAATCTATCGAAATGGGCTAGCAATCGATGACGTGCAGGTCGTGCGGGGTCTTGGTGAAGGGCTCGTAGCCGTTCTCGGTGACCACGCCGTAGTCCTCCAGACGCACGCCGCCCACACCGGGCAGATACACGCCGGGCTCCATGGTGATAACCGAGCCGACCTCGATGGTGTTCTTGCTGCGGTTGAAGTTGGGCAGCTCATGGATGTCGATGCCCACGCCGTGACCCAGACCATGGTTGTAATAATCGCCATAGCCGGCATCGCCGATGATCTTCTTGGAAAGCTTGAAGATGTCGTTGCCCTCGACGCCCGAATGAATGGCAGCGACGCACTCCTCGTGCGTACGGCGCACGAGCGCGTACAGGTCGAGCTGCTCCTGGGTAGGCTCGCCCATCACGACGGTGCGCGTCATGTCGGAACGATAATCGCAGTAGCCCGCGCCGTAATCCATGAG
>CATVQO010000189.1 GCA_958346165.1 uncultured Collinsella sp.
GAGGATTTGCAGATGACCAACGAAGAGCTGCAGAAGGAAATGATCGCGGCCATGAAGGCCAAGGACAAGGTTCGCCTGTCCATCATTCGCCAGGTTAAGGCCGAGGTGAAGAATATCGAGGTCAATGAGCGCCGCGATGTGACCGAGGAAGACGTCAACAGCATGATCAAGCGTCTGATCAAGCAGACGAGCGAGACACTGGAGATGTCCATCAAGGCCGGCACCGACCAGGAGCGTACCGACAACCTGACCGAGCAGGTCAAGATTCTGGAGAGCCTGCTGCCCGCGCAGGTTTCGGGCGAGGAGCTCGAGGCTCTGATCGAGCAGGTCATCGCCGAGCTGGGCGCCACGTCCAAGAAGCAGATGGGCCAGGTTATGGGTGCACTCGGCAAGGCCACTGGCGGCAACTTCGATAAGCCGGCCGCGGCAAAGATCGTCGGAGCCAAACTCGCGTAATTTGTTACGCGGTTTTACCAAACCGCGTAACGGCTCGACGCTGCAAACCCGTACACGCGGCAATCTGACGTTCAATTTCAAGGGCGCGACCATAAGGTCTGCGCCCTTTCATTTCACGTCACCTTGCTCGCGTGTACGGGTTTTCGCTGACTTATGCTCAACAAGGGCGGTTGGAGGAAGGGCGTCCCCCGCGGGCACTCATTGGGGACAGACTTAAATGAGTGCCCAATGAGCAGGTACTCATTTAAGTCTGTCCCCAATGAGCGCCAACGAGCAGGTGAAAGGTTGCGGGTTCTTTACGGGAATGTAGTGTGGGCTACGGAAACGTGGTTCTTTCCGTACAATAGTTCAACTCGTGTAAACGCAGGGAAGGGACATTCATGGCAGACATGATCGAGATCAAGCATCTCAACAAGTACTTTGGCGACCTGCATGTGCTCAAAGATATCAACCTCACCGTCAAACGCGGCGAGAAGCTCGTAATGATCGGGCCTTCCGGCTCGGGTAAGTCGACGCTCATCCGTTGCGTCGATTATCTGGAGGAGCCCACGTCGGGCGAGGTCGTCATCGACGGTACGCCGCTCACCAAAAAGAACCACCTGGAGATGGCTCGCAAGTATAGCTCCATGGTGTTTCAGCAGTTCAACCTGTATCCCAACATGACGGTGCTGGGTAATCTGACGCTCGCGCCCATCAAGCTGCAAAAGAAGAGCAAGGAGGAGGCGACCGAGATCGCCATCGCCGCGCTCAAGCGCGTCGGCATGGCGCATAAGGCCGGCGAGTATCCGCAGAATCTCTCGGGCGGTCAGCAGCAGCGCATCGCCATCGCCCGTGCCCTGTGCACCAAGCAGCCCATCATCCTGTTTGACGAGCCGACCTCGGCGCTCGACCCCGAGATGGTCCAGGAGGTTCTGGACGTTATGATTGAGCTCGCGCAGGAGGACATCACCATGATCTGCGTGACGCACGAGATGGGCTTTGCGCGCCAGGTGGCCGACCGCGTCATCTTTATGGAGGACGGCCGCATTCTGGAGGAGGGCACGCCCGAGCACTTCTTCGATAACCCCGAGAACCCGCGCTGCCGCGAGTTCCTGTCCAAGATTCTGCACTAGGCGCGGTGATGGACATGACGGATATGACGAGGGCGGCCGTGTCGCGCCGTCACTTTTTGCAGCTGGCTGGTGCCGGCATGCTCGCGCTGACGGGGACCGCGCTTACCGGTTGCGGCAACTCCACCAGCGGCGAGGACTCCGACAAGGGGTCCAAGCTTGCGGCCATCAAGTCGCGCGGCCATCTGAATGCCGGCGTTAAGAAGGACGTTCCCGGCTACGGTTATTACGACACCGCCAAGGACCGCTTTGAGGGCATGGAAGTCGATTTGTGCTACCAAATCGCCGCTGCCGTCTTTGGCGTGAGCTACAAGGAGGCCCGTGCCCAGGAGCTTGTCGAGTTTACCGACGTAACGCCCAAGACGCGCGGCCCGCTGATCGATAACGGCCAGCTTGACGTGGTCGCGGCGACCTACACCATCACCGACGAGCGCAAGAAGAGCTGGGATTTCTCGACGCCGTACCGCACCGACTACGTGGGACTCATGGTCAAGAAGCGTTCGGGCTTTACCTCGATTGAGGACCTGGACGGCAAGGTCATTGGCGTGAGCCAGGGTGCTACCACGCAGGGCCTGATCGAGCAGATGATTAAGGACAATGGCTTTAGCTGCAAGCCCGAGTTTAGGGCCTTTAGCGGCTATCCCATCATCAAGAGTTCGCTCGATGCCGGCAATATCGACGTCTTTGCCATGGACCGCTCCACGCTGGCCGGTTACATGAACGAGACCGTTGAACTGCTGCAGCCCGAGGTCAAGTTTGGCGAGCAGGGCTACGGCGTGGCGACCAAGAAGGGCTGCGACCTTTCGGCCGTGGTCGATCAGGTGATTTGCGATCGCCTGGCCGACGGCTGGCTCGACCAAGAGGTCAAGACCTGGGGTCTTGTATAGGCGCATCGTCCAAGGAAGGAATCAAATGCTCGAAGGATTATTTGACGCCGACCGTTGGTCGACGACATTTCAAAACATGGGGCCCTTCTGGGAGGGCTTTGGCGTGACGCTGCAGGTGGTCGTTGCCGGCCTGCTGCTGTCGCTGGTGCTGGGCACGCTGCTGGGCGTGTTCTCTACCACTCGCTCGCGCGTGCTGCGCGCCATAAGCCGCGTGTACGTTGAGTTTTACCAGAACACCCCGTTGCCCGTGCAGGTGCTCTTTATGTACATGGCCGGTCCGCAGTTTTTGCAGGCCATAACCGGTGCCGACCAGCCGGTGCGCATCGCGCCGTTCGTGCTGGGCTTCTTGGGCGTGGGCCTGTATCACGCGGCCTACATTTCGGAGGTCATCCGCACTGGTATCGAGGCAGTTCCGCGCGGTCAGATGGAGGCGGCCCAGAGCCAGGGCTTCACCCGTGCGCAGGCGTACTGGTACATCGTGCTGCCCCAGACATTCAAGATCATTCTGCCACCGCTGTGTAACCAGGCGCTCAACCTGGTCAAGAACACGTCGGTGCTGGCGCTTGTGGCCGGCGGCGACCTTATGTACCGTTCCGACAACTTTGTGAGTCTGTACGGTTACCTGCAGGGATACATCGTCTGCTGCCTTATGTATTTCATCATCTGCTTTCCGCTCGCCATGCTGGTGCAGTGGCTCGAGCGCCGCTCCAAGGAGCGTCCGCGCGGCGTGAGCCTGGCCGAGCTGGGGCTCGACAACGTAGAGGAGGCCTAGCGCATGGAAATCTTCAACGCGACCAACCTGCTCTACATTTGGGGCGGCTTTGTTAAGACAATCGAGATCTCGGCGCTGTCGATTTTTTTCTCGCTCATCTTTGGCACGGTGCTGGCGCTCGTTAAAAGCTATGCGCCCCGCCCGTTCCGTATTTTGGTGAGCGCCTATATCGAGCTGTTCCGCTGCACGCCGAACCTGCTGTGGATCCTGTTTATCTACTTTACGGTGCAGGGTTTGGACATTGTGATTTCGACCATCGCCTTCACGCTGTTTACCAGCGCTGTTATGGCCGAGATTGTGCGCGGCGGCCTCAACTCGATTCCGCGCGGCCAGTTTGAGGCAGCGCAGAGCCAGGGCTTCGGCTTCTTTGCCACCATGCGCTACATCATTCTGCCGCAGACATTTAAGACGATCATTCCGGCGCTGTTTAGCCAGTGCACGACCGTCATCAAGGACAGCTCGTATCTTTCGGGCATTAACGTGGCCGAGCTCATGTACACGGCAAACGTCGTGATGGCCCACGC
>CATVQO010000190.1 GCA_958346165.1 uncultured Collinsella sp.
CCGCCCGCAAGGCGCGCGAGGCGACCCGCCGCAAGAGCCTGCTCGAGACGGCGTCCCTGCCCGGTAAGCTCGCCGACTGCTCGGTGCGCGATGCCGAGCTGACCGAGCTCTTCATCGTAGAGGGCGACTCGGCAGGCGGTTCGGCCAAGGACGGCCGTCGCCGAGACATCCAGGCGATTCTGCCCCTGCGCGGCAAGATTTTGAACGTCGAACGCGTTGGCGACCATCGCGCGTTCTCGAGTGACACCATCCAGTCGCTGATTACCGCGATCGGCTGCGGCGTCACGACGAGTGCCGGCGACGGCGGCGACTTCGATATCACCAAGGCGCGCTACCACAAGATCATCATCATGACCGATGCAGACGTCGACGGTGCGCATATCCGCATCCTGCTGCTGACGTTCTTCTACAAGTACATGCGTCCGCTGATTGATGCCGGCTACGTCTATGTTGCCTGCCCGCCCATCTTTGGCATTAAGGTTCGCAACAAGATCCACTACGTGTATCCCAACGGCCGCCAGCCCGAAGACGAGATCCTGCGCGACACCATCCAGAGTCTGGGCCTGAACCCCGACGATAACGACGAGGACGGCAAGGCCAAGGACGGCAAGATTACCAAAAAGCGCAAGGGCTATACCGTCCAGCGCTACAAGGGCCTGGGCGAGATGGACCCCAAGCAGCTTGCCTCGACGACGATGGACCCCAAGACCCGCATCCTGCAGCGTGTGTCGATCGAGGACGCCGTGGTGGCGGACCGCGCCGTGCGCGAGCTGATGGGTTCCGAGGTCGGCTATCGCCGCGAGTACATTGAAAAACATGCGCATGACGCGCGTTTCCTTGATGCTTAAGAGGAGGTAACGTGGCAGACGATATCAACAATAACGAGGGTATGGACGAGGCCGGCGATGCCGGTATGCCCGACGATCTGAAGCGCCTGCTTGCCCGTGCTGAGCAGGGCGAGGACGGCGACCCGGACGCCTATAACCCCGATGCCGATGATGATGAGGAAGAAGACGACGCCGAGCTCGAGGAGAGCTTTGGCGAAGTCGACCGTGGCGCCTCGGCCGGCGAGGATATCAACGGCGGCCAGCTCCAGATTTCGGAGTTCGGTCGCGAGATGAAGCAGTCGTTCATCGAGTATTCGATGTCGGTTATCACGGCGCGCGCCCTACCGGACGTGCGCGACGGCTTAAAGCCGGTTCACCGCCGCATCCTGTACGCGATGAACGAGAGCGGCATCTACCCCAACCGACCGCACAAGAAGTCAGCTTGGACGGTCGGTGAAGTTATCGGTAAGTACCACCCGCACGGCGACTCCGCGGTCTACGAGGCCATGGTCCGCCTGGCGCAGTGGTTCTCCATGCGCACGCCGCTCATCGACGGTCACGGCAACTTCGGTAACATCGACGGCGACGGCGCGGCGGCCATGCGTTACACCGAGAGCCGCCTGGCCAGGCCCGCCATGGAACTGCTGCGTGACTTGCAGAAGGATACCGTCGACTGGCAGCCCAACTACGACGAATCGCTCGCCGAGCCCGTGGCGCTGCCTGCGCGCTTCCCCAACCTGCTGGTCAACGGCAGCCAGGGCATCGCCGTCGGCATGGCCACCAACATCGCCCCGCATAACCTCACCGAGGCGATCGAGGCCACCTGCTACCTGATCGACAACCCCGACGCCACCGTCGACGAGCTCATGCAGATCATGCCCGGTCCGGACTTCCCCACCGGCGCCATCATCATGGGCAGCGCCGGCATTAAGCAGAGCTACGAGACCGGCCGCGGCTCCATTACCGTGCGTGCCAAGGCACATGTGGAGTCCACCAAGACCGGCCGCAGCCGCCTGGTCTTTACCGAGATTCCCTACATGGTCAACAAGGGCACCCTGCAGGAGAAGATCGCCCAACTCGTCAACGACAAGCGCATCGAGGGCATCTCGGATATGCGCGATGAGTCCAACCAGAAGGGCATCCGTCTGGTCATCGAGCTCAAGAAGGGCGTCATTCCGCAGGTCGTGCTCAACAACCTGTATAAGTACACCTCGCTGCAGACGACCTTTGGCGCCAACAACCTGGCGCTCGTCAACGGCGTTCCCAAATGCCTGAGCCTGCGCGAGATGCTGCAGCACTACATCGACCACCAGGTCGACGTCGTTACCCGCCGCACCCGCTTCGACCTTAAGAAGGCCCAGGCCCGCGCGCATATCCTCGAGGGTTACCTGATGGCTCTCGACCATATCGACGAGGTCATTAGCATCATCCGCTCCTCGCAGACCGACTCCGAGGCCAGCAGCCGCTTGATCGAGCGCTTTGGCTTTACGCCCGAGCAGACCACGGCCATCCTCGAGATGAAGCTGCGCCGCCTGACCGGCCTGGAGCGCGACAAGATTCAGGAAGAGCTGGACGGCTTGCGCCGCGCCATCGCCTACTACGAGGACCTACTGGCGCATGAGGAGAAGATCCTGGGCGTCATCAAGGAAGAGATGCGCGAGATCTCCAAGAAGTTCGGCGACAAGCGCCGCACCGAGATCAGCCAGGTTGAGAAGGACCTGGATGTCGAGGACCTCATCGCCGACGAGGATATGGTCGTGACCATCACCCATACCGGCTACGTTAAGCGTATCCCGGTGGCTGCCTACCGTGCCCAGAAGCGCGGTGGCAAGGGCGTGTCGGGCGTCAACCTCAAAGAGGATGACGTCATCGACGAGATGTTCATCGCGTCCACGCATGAGTACGTGCTGTTCTTCTCGAGCAAGGGCAAGGTCTATCGCCTGAAGGTGCACGAGCTGCCGGTGGGTACGCGCCAGGCGCGCGGTACCGCGATCGTCAACCTGCTGCCCTTTGAGGAGGGCGAGAAGATCGCGAGCGTCATCAGTTGCCGCGAGTTCCCGGCCGACGAGTACCTGATGTTTGCCACCAAGAGTGGCATGGTCAAGAAGACCGTGATGAGCGCTTACGACCGTAGCCGCCGTGATGGCCTGATCGCTATCAACCTGCGTGACGATGACGCGCTGCTGAACGTACGCCGCGTGCGCGAGGGTGACAAGATTATCCTGGCCACCACTGCGGGCAAGGCGATCATGTTCTCCGAGGAGCAGGTGCGCGCCACCGGCCGCGATACCAGCGGCGTTCGCGGTATCGGTATGAAGGACGGCGTGAGCGTTCTGGGCATGGAGGTCACTAACGGCAACGGTGATCTGTTCGTCATCACCGAGCGCGGCTACGGCAAGCGCACGCCGGTCGCGGACTACCCAGAGCAGAATCGCGGCGGCCAGGGCGTCTACACCATCCAAATGACCGAGCGTAAGGGTAACCTCGCGGCCATGAAGACGGTGGGCCCGCAGCACGAGCTGTTCATCGTGACGGAGGGCGCGACGGTCATTCGCGTCAAGACCGACGAGATCAGCCAGACCGGCCGCGCCACCCAGGGCGTCAAGATGATGACCGTCGACGACAACGACCGCATCTGCGCCGTAGCCCGCATGACGGCAGCCAAAGAGAAGCCCGAAGGCGAAGCAACAGAAGACGGTTCTGCCCCCGAAGAAGCCCCAGTCGATCTAGGCGACGGCAACGACATGCCAGAAGATCTCCTAGACGAGTAAGAGGCTCTAGCTGGTAAAAATTATCAGACCCCATATATCGGCGGTCGGCGCACTGCGCGCCGACCGCTTTTTTGAAAACCTTTGAACCCCACGTCGCCCCCGGCTGCCCGGCGGCATGCGAAGTCGATCGCGAGTTCCGCACGAGCA
>CATVQO010000191.1 GCA_958346165.1 uncultured Collinsella sp.
GTGCTGGGCTAAAAAGCTGGTAAACGGACTGGACACGGGTTCTCGCATTCTTTCTGAGGTTGCATTGATGCAATATGCAGACAACATATTGCCACATCAGGGCGTTTGGCGCGGCAGTTTTGGCGATTTAGGACAGCGGGCGTGCGTTTGATGGAGTGTGCCTAAATCAGCCTAAAATGCTCGAGCGCCGCAACGACACCGTCATGATCGACGGTGTCGGTCACGTAATCGGCCTTATCCTTGAGATAGTCCGGTGCGTTGCCCATCGCAATGCCGACATCGACGGCGTTCATCAGCGAGACGTCATTGCTGGCGTCGCCAATGCCGTATACGGTTCCGTGGTGGGGGTCGAGGGCGTCGAGTACAGACTGGATGCCCCCGCGCTTCGTGCATTCGCGGGGCGAGATTTCGGTTACCTCGAGTTCGAGCTCATTAAAGCACAGCAGCGGCTCAAGTGCCTTATCTTGAGCGATGTGGTTGGCGAGCGATGTAGACATCAAGATCTTGTAGACACTGTAATGTTGCAGCTGCGTGACTGCGTCGCCCAGGGTGCGCGCGTATCCGGGAGCATCGGGCGCATCGGCACTCATGCGCACGACGCCGTTGAGGCCCTCAAAGCGGATGACCTCGCCCGATTGCTCAAGGTAGGGGGCAAGACGCTGCAGCATACTGGGCGTCATCGACAGATCGCGAATTGCGTGTCCGTTGATCTCGGCGTAACCGCCCGCAAGACAGACGATGCCGGTCCAAGGCAGCTCAAGAAGTTTGGGGTGGATGCAGCTCAGGGTGCGTCCCGTGCAGATAAAGGCCATGTTGCCGTTGGCGACAAACTCGCGGATTGCCTGCGAAACCGCCTCGTTGGGATAGGGGGAGAGGTCCCGCTCGTCTTCGGGAAGGTCTTGGGCGAGCCTGGGGTCTTGCCAGGCGAGCGTTCCGTCGATATCGAAGAAGCAAATATCGCCGCGCTTATGGGCTGCGCTGGCGGCAGGGGAGGCCGAGGTGGTGGGCACAAATTCCGGCTCGAGGCCCATGATCTGGTCAAAATGCTCTTTAACGCGGGGAACGGAAATGCCGATGACCACCTGGGCGGTCTTGCCCGTAATGATGAGGCCCTTGGCGCCCACCGCGACAAACGACGCGTTATCTGCAACGATGGAAGGGTCTGCGACCTCGACGCGCAGGCGCGTGGCGCAGTTGGTTGCGCCCACGATATTGCCAACGCCACCTAAAAGCTGAATTACCCGCTCAGCGAGGACGTGATCTTGATCGGATCGACTATCGACCTCGTCATTGGGGGATTGCTCTTTGGCAAAGTCGCTTCCCGTTAAACAATCGATTGCCGCGCGATTGGCAACATGATCCTCGCGGCCCGGTGTCTTAAGGTCATAGACCAAGATGAGTGCTCGAAAACTAACAAAAAAGATGAGGCTAAAGGCAAGGCCGATACCGAGCGCCAAAAGATAGGCACCGGCATGCGTGCGCATGAGCGGAATAAAGTTGAAGGCTGCCATCTCCATCAGGCCGCCCGAGAAGATGCCGACGATGCCAAAGAGATTCATGGTTGTGGCAAGGCAAGACGATAAGACGGCGTAGAGCAAAAAGAGCCCGGGGTGGGTGAACATAAAGAGAAACTCGAGTGGCTCGGTAACGCCGCAAACCACCGAGGCGATGATGGCGGGCAAAAGGATGACCTTAAGGCCGGCGCGGCGCTCTGGTTTTGCGGTGGAGTAGAACGCGGCTGCGATGGCGGGAAGGCCAAAGAGCTTGACCCAGCCGGTGGCGGTAAAACCGGCCCACGGCGCAAGTTCATTAAGGGGGCGCGTGCTATGGGAGAGGATGGGGAGCAAGCTGCTCCACGTGGCGTAGATGCCGTCGTTAATGACCAGGTTGTCGTAGTAGATCGGCATGTAGAGCAGGTGGTGCAGCCCCATGGGCTCGAGCGCTCGCTCCAAAAGCACAAAGATGCCCACGCCAAAGGGGCCGACGCTCGTAAGTGCATGGCGCAGCGTTTCGGTCATTGCGTATACGGAGGGCACGATGGCGGCCGAGATAGCGGCAAGGGCAAACACGGCAAAAAAGCTGATGAGGTAGACCAGCGAGGAGCCCGAGAAGGTGCCGAGCCAATCGGGAACCTTGGCATCGTAGAAGCGGTCATGGATGGCGACGACGGTTGCCGATACCGCCAGCGGGCCGATAATGCCGGTGTCGAGCGTCTTGATGCCGTCGATGATGGTGATGCCGCTAGCGGAGGTCAAAGACGACGGGTACTTAAGTCCAAGATTGTCTCCGCTCAGCTTAATGATCTCGCTCAAAAAGAAGCAGTAGGCAAAATAGGCGACGAGAGCCTCGAGGCAGCAACGAGCCGGTTGTTTTTGGGCAAGACCGATGGGCAGCGCTACGGCAAAAAGGAGCGGGAGGCGTTTAAAGACCGTCCACGAGCCGCGCTGGATGATGGTCCAAAAAGCGTACCAAGGGGTTCCGTATACGGCGAGATCGCCGACGATGTCCGCAGTCGTTGCGAGAGCGGAGACGCCGACCATGAGGCCTGATATAGAAAACAGCATGGCGGGCGCGAACATTGCCCCGCCAAAGCGTTGGATTTTTTGCAGCATGTTCTGCCTTCCGAATATCGAGGCGCGTTGCGCGTGGGGAAACGTTTAAACAATGGATTCATTGTAGAGGACCAGACGATTGTCGTACCGGCAGTTTTGAGCGAAACCGATTTGGGCATGACAGAAACCGTCAACGGTTAAATCCTGTCGCTTTACCGATATTCGGTTTAAACAACTTTAAGAAATGCTATCGTGCCTAGCCGGAAATGAATAATGTAGAGGTGAAACAATGCCAAAAGCGATATACGAAGGAATCTACCGAGAAATACGCTCGCGCATCATTAATGGGACCTATGCGTTTCAGGAGATGCTGCCAACCGAAGCCGAGCTGACCGCGGAGTTCGGATGCACTCGCAATACCGTCCGTCGCGCCTTGGGTATGCTGGCCGACGGGATGTTTGTGCAGCCCATACACGGCAAGGGCGTGCGCGTTATTTGGCTTAAGGGCGAAACCGACATGTTGGGCGCACTCGAAGAGGTTGAGTCGTTTGGCGAGTTTGCAAAGCGCAACAATGCCGTTGCATCTACGGACGTTAAGTCTTTCGAACATCTGGTTTGCACCGAGCAACTCTCTCGTCACCTGGGCTTTAAGGTGGGCGAGGAGTTGATTCGCGTAGTGCGTGTCCGAAGCCTCAACGGCAACGCGCGCCAAGTGGACCATGGCTATTTTTTGGCGTCGATCGCCAAGGGCCTGACTCCCGAGATCGCGGCAGATTCTATTTACGGCTATCTGGAGCACAAGCGCGGTGTCAAAGTGATGGCGAGCCGTCGTACGGTGAGTGTCGAGCTCGCCAACGATGAGGACTGCAGCTATCTTGACCTCGGCAAATACAACTGCGTTGCCGTCATGGAGAGCCAGTCGTACACCTCGGATGGCATCTTGTTTGAGGTGACGCACACTCGCACACACCCCGAGATCTTCCACTACCGCGTCAACTCAAAGCGATAGCCGGCCAGCTCGCAGCCTGACGAGACTCATGCCCTCAAAGCGAAAGCGCCCGGTCAAACCGACGATGCATCGGCTTGACCGGGCGTTTTCTCTGCATTTGGTAACAATTAATTGTTTATACAAAACTTGTCAAGTATCAAGTTGAAATTACCGTTCACCGAAG
>CATVQO010000192.1 GCA_958346165.1 uncultured Collinsella sp.
GCCGCGCGGCAAGGAGATATATTGCCAGACCGGAGGGCCCCCGCGGGCGGGAATCGCGCACTCCATATTTTGTTCACAAATGAATAGGTCCCTCAGTCGCACCACTGAGGTTAAAACTGAAGCATTGCTTCTGATATTGACGATGACCAGCTGGTTTATAGGTGTTAAGGCATCGGTCATCTCTGGGGTGCCACTTTACTCCAAAAGCATCAGGCTATTTGTTTCCCGTCGGTAAAAGGCGGGTTTTGTTCGCCAAGCGTTCTTATATATAGATAGATACGGGTTCGAACCCATGAAAGGGCGACAAAAAAGACGGCCAACCGAAGTTGACCGTCTCAACAATCTTTGGGTGGGCCGTCAGGGGTTCAGCCTGCTTCGCAGGCGGCCGCTGCGGCGCTTTCGCGCCTTGCGCGCTGCACTGGCAAACGCTCACGCGTTTACTCAGCTCCGCGCCCCGACGGGTTCGAACCCGCGCACCGGCAACAAAAAAAGCGACCAACCGGAGTTGATCGCTTTCTTTTCTATGGTGGGCCGTCAGGGGTTCGAACCCTGGACCTTGGGATTAAAAGTCCCCTGCTCTGCCAGCTGAGCTAACGGCCCGCGGGTGGCATTGTACCACGGTCTGGGACTATTCCCAACTCCATTGGCCGTTCTGGAAAATCACAACTTCACGTCCATCAGGCGTAATGCCCGTAATATCGATGTCGTCCGTGCCGATCATAAAATCGACGTGCGTGCTCGAGACGTTAACGCCATGCTCCAGGAGCTCCTCCTTGGACATGTCATACCCACCCTCGATGCATTCGGGGAAACCGACACCTAGCGCGAGATGGCAGCTAGCGTTCTCGTCATAGAGCGTATCGTAGAACAGAACACCACTTTCGCGGATCGGCGTGTTCTTGGAAATGAGCGCGACCTCTCCCAGGTGAGCAGCGCCCTCGTCAGTATCGATGATACTTGCGAGCGTCGCCTTGCCCACACGGGCGTCGTAGTCCACCACGCGGCCTCCCTCAAACTTAATCCAAAAATCGTCGACTTTATTGCCGTGGTGGATGAGCGGCATGGCCGAGTACACGATACCGTCGGCGCGCATGCGATCGGGCGAAGTGAAGACTTCCTCGGTGGGAATGTTGGGGAAGAAGGGGTGCCCATCGGGCGTCTTGCCCTTGCCGCCGGCCCACTCGTGACCTTTCGTCATGCCAATCGTCAGATCGGTTCCATTTGCCGCGGTGTAATGCAGGTAGTCGAAACGATTGTCGTTCAGGAAACGCAGGTTCTTTTCGAATGCGGCGTCATGGAGTTCCCAGTCGCTCTCTGGGTCCTGGCCATCGGCGCGCGCGGTGTGCAGAATCGCATTCCACAGCTTATAGATTGCAACCTCATCGGCGTCTCCCGGAAACACCTCGTGCGCCCAAGCCACGACCGGAGCGCCGGCGATGCACCACGGATTGATGTTGTAATCCAGTCCACGGCGGAAAACTTTGCACTGCGTATTCCTCGCCTTTGATGCCGCGGCCGGCTTGGCTGGATCGATGCCTTTGAGGGCCGCAGGATCCGCACCCTCGATAAAGACAAAGCAGGCGCCGTCCTGGGCCAGGGAATCCAGCTGCAGGCGCTTCCACTCGGGCGTCTGCTCAAAAAAGCTTTTCTCGACATGCTCGTACGTGAGCCTCGTCACGGCATCATCGGCCCAGATGACCGTCACGTGGCCGGCGCCGGCAGCATAGGCCTCCGCGACCACCACGCGCGCAAACGGCGCGCACTCAACCGGAGACTGAACGACGACTTCCTGGCCGGGCTTAACGTTTACGCCCTTGCGGACAACCAGGCGCGCATAGTTTTTAATCTTGGGCTCCAGGGACTTCATACCCTCCAGGGCCTCTTCGACCGTCAGGGCAGCTCGAATCATGTGCCACTCCATCTATCTATAGAACAGTAAAAAGGCGCGCCGCAAAAACGACGCGCCTTATATCTTAGCGATAAGTATGTATGCAAACGCTACTTCTTCTTGGAGTCCTTCTTGTCCTCCTCGGCAGCTGCGCGCTCGATAAGAGCGTTGAGCTTGTTCTCGGACATGCCCTCGGCCTGCGCGCGGTACATGTTGCGCAAGGGACGAATACGAGCGAAGTCGTAGATAAAGTCACCTAGGATGATGACATAGGACAAAACGATGCCGACCATCTGGACAGGGCTGGACACCATGCCAGCGGGAGCGAAGTACAGCGAGGCCCAAATTGCCACGACGAGCACCATGCCGATAGTAAGCACGGCCCACCAGATACGACGGCGCTTGGTGTAGTCCTCATCCTGCTTGAGAAGGATATTCGACACCGTGTAGATGCGGTCCTCCTTGGCGCGCTGCTTAGCCTTGCGGGCGCGCTTCTCCTCTTTAGAGAGGCCCTCGAGATTCTCGCCCTTCTCGAGCTCTTTGCGGCGTGCCTTAGACGAAGCCGGCACGACGCGGACAGAGCTCGCTGCCTGACGGGCGGGCTTGGCGGATGCAGCGGACTTGCGCGCAACCCCGGTAACCTCGTGGGATTGCGTGCGCTTGTTCGTGGCGCTACGGGTACTCACTTATGCGTTCTCCTTCATGCTTGTGAACTGGGAGCCCGTGATGATCTGGAAGGCCTCGCGATAGCGCTCGGACGTGCCATCGATGACCTCGGCGGGCAGGTGCGGGGTCTCCCCCGTCATATCCCAGTTGGCTTTGAGCCAATTGCGGACGAATTGCTTGTCGTAGCTGGGCTGAATCTTGCCCTCCTCGTAGCTGGCGGCAGGCCAGAAACGGCTGGAGTCGGGCGTGAGGCACTCGTCGATCAGCGTAACCTTGCCATCGATGACACCGAACTCGAACTTGGTGTCGGCAATGATGATGCCACGGGTCGCTGCATACTCGGCGGCAGCCTTGTAGATCTTGAGGGAAAGGTCGCGAATCTGCGTGGCGATGTCCTCGCCCACGATCTCGCAGCAACGCTCGAACGAGATGTTCTCGTCGTGGTCACCGATCTCGGCCTTCGTGGACGGCGTAAACAGCGGCTCGGGAAGCTTGGAAGCCTCGGTCAGGCCCTCAGGCAGCTGGATGCCGCAGACGGTGCCGTTCTCGTCGTAGGTCTTCTTGCCCGAACCGGTCAGATAGCCGCGGACGATGCACTCGATAGGAATCGTCTGGGCCTTCTTAACCAGCATGGCGCGGCCGGCGAGGTAGTCACGATACTCAGCAAACTCCTCAGGGAAATCCGCCGGGTCGATGGAAACGAGGTGGTTGGGAACGATGTCGGCAAACTTATCGAACCAGAATGCCGAGATGCGGTTGAGCACCTCTCCCTTAAACGGAATCTCGTCGGGAAGAATGAAGTCGAACGCAGAAATGCGGTCGGTGGCGACCATCAGCAGGTTTTCACCGGCATCGTAGATATCACGAACCTTGCCACGGGAATCCGGACGACGCTCCATCGTTGTCACGTGAGTCACTCCTTACCAAAATACGACAGTAATGCGGGTTCTTTCCCGCACGTTTTCGCAAACTCGGAGCGGCAGGGACGAAACCCCTCCTTCACCGAATAGCGAAAAGCTAGTGCTCCATTGTAGTAGATGCCGCGTCCGCCGTGTGCTCGCGAGGCAGATGAATCGTAAAAGTCGTACCCTTTCCAAGCTCCGACTCCACGGATATGTAGCCGTGATG
>CATVQO010000193.1 GCA_958346165.1 uncultured Collinsella sp.
GAGCATGCTGTTCCTCCGGCATCGCAACGCCAAAAGCCCGCCGGGGCAAGCTCGGCGGGTCGTACGTCAAATACATTGCCTGTCATGGTAGCGCATGGAGAGGACTCCGGCTCAAGAGCAAACCCAGCCCCGCAAAAAACGCCAGACGAAGATGCGTTCCGCCCTACCCCGCTACGCGCACGCTGGGGCACAAATCTGCCAGCGGACACTCGTCACACTTGGGTTTGCGGGCGTCGCAGATCTCGCGACCGAAGGTGATCCACTGATGGTTGACCGACTCCCAATACTCGTGCGGCAAAATCTTGAGCAGATCCTGCTCGGTCTTGAGCGGCTCCTTGGCATGTGTCTTGGGACTCAGCATCAGGCGGTGCGCAATGCGGTTGACGTGCGTGTCGACCGCGATGCCCTCGACAATGCCAAACCCCACGTTGAGCACGATGTTCGCCGTTTTGCGCCCCACACCCGGCAGCTTGACGAGCTCCTTCATGTCGGCCGGCACCTCGCCGCCGTAATCGGCAACGATCATCTGCGCGGCCTCCACGGCGTGCTTGGCCTTGCTCTTATAAAAGCCGAGCGACTTAATGGTATCGGCCACATCGGCCACGCTCGCCCCCGCCATGGCCTCGGGCGTGGGCCACTGGGCAAACAGCCGCGGCGTCACCTTGTTGACCTGTGCATCGGTCGTTTGCGCCGAGAGCAGCACCGCGATCAGCAGGCGGAAGGGATTCTCGTGGTCCAAAAAGCACTCGACCGGGCCATAGCGACGGTTGAGGCGCTCACACACCTCAACGGCGCGCTCGCGCTTGGCGGCATTGGTCTCGCGTGGCATAACGACTCCTCGGCTCAACGGCACAATAAACTTATGGGCACAATTGTCCCACGTCCGAGACGCTTACGCCTCCAAGAATGCGCCGGTCTGACGGCTCCACAGGCTCGCGTACTCGCCACCCGCCTCGACAAGCTGCGCATGCGTGCCGTCCTCGACAATCTCGCCATCGGCCAGCACCACAATGCGGTCGAGCGCCGCCACGGTGGACAGGCGATGTGCCACCACAATGGAGGTGCGCCGCGCATCAGGTTCTCGAGCGCCTCCTGCACCAGCGCCTCGGACTCGCTGTCCAAGGCAGACGTCGCCTCGTCGAGCACTAGAATCGGCGCGTCGGTTAGGATGGCGCGGGCGATAGCCACGCGCTGACGCTGGCCGCCCGAGAGCTTGACGCCGCGCTCACCCACCATGGTGTCAAAGCCACGGGGCAAGCGGTCGATAAACTCCAGGGCGTTGGCCAGGCGCGCGGCCTCGCGAATCTGCTCATCAGTGGCGTCGGGACGACCGTAGGCAATGTTTTCGCGAATGGAGCGATGGAACAGCAGCGCCTCCTGCGGCACGTAGGCAACCTGGCGGCGCAGGCTCTGCTGCGTGCAGCGCGAGACATCCTGACCGTCCACGAGCACGCGGCCGCCCTGAACATCGTCCAGGCGCAGCAGCAGCTTGGTGAGCGTCGTCTTACCCGAGCCCGATTTGCCCACCAGGCCCACGCGCTGGCCCGCCGCCACATGAAGCGTCAGGTCATCGAACACGCTCTCGCCCGCCGCAGCGTCACGGTACGCAAAGCTCAGGTGCTCAAAATCAATCGCGCCTTCGCCCACCTTGAGCTCAGGGGCGTTCTCGTCGTCTGCCACCAGACGCGGCTCGTCCAGTACGCGCGTCATCTCGGCCGCATCGCCCAGCGCGCGGTTAATGCGCTGCATCATGGAGCTTACGTAGTTCAGACGCATGGTGAGGTTGTACGTATAGGTAAAGATCATGACGAGCGCGCCGGCAGAGATGCCAAACCACGCGTTGCCGCCCGCGACGAACACGCTCACCACGGCCATGGTGATGACGATAAGGCCCGAGGTCGTAAAGTTGCGCTGCATCATGGCGTGCATCGAGACCGTCTCGGCGTCGCGCGCGGCGCGGTCGGCAGCATCGAACAGGTCGCGCTCAAAGTCCTCGCGCCCACAGGTCTTGACGGCCAGGATATTCGTGACCGCGTCGGACAGCACGCCCGACAATTTGTTCTGCGCGGCGGACGTCGCGGCCGAAAGCGGCATGATGCGCTTGTACATAAGCCAGACAAACGCGATGTAGACGACCATAATGCCCACCAGGATCACGGTAAACGTCGGCACCACCGGAGCGAGCGCCGCCACCGTGCAGACAACCGAGGTGATGGTGGGAATGAGCGAATACACCGTCACGTCTACCAGCCCCGTATAGCCGCTCATAAAACGACTCGTCTGGCTCACGAGCGATCCGCCAAAGCGGCTGGTGTGAAATGTCATGGATTGATTGGAGAGCGTGTCGAAGCACAGGCGCGCCAGGTGATAGTTGCCCGCAATCTCGAGCTTGTAGACGGTGTAGTCCTGCAGCTTGGAGAGTATTTGGCCTACCAGGTTAACGAGCACCAGCGCCAGAATGTAAGGGCCAAAGGCCTCAAACACCTGGCCACCCGCCACGGGGCCGGCCTGAACGCGGTCGACGATAAGGGCCATCACATAGGTGTTGGCAAACGTGAGCAAAAAGATGTAGCCCGCCGACGAGAACACCGAGAGAAAGACGATCAGCGGCTGCGTGCGCGTGACATCCCAAAAACGCTTTAGAGTGCGACGCACGGTGGAGCGTTTGAGCGGACTGGTGCTTCTCTGAGACATGGGCTTCCTTTCGCGTCTGATAGGGCGAAACGCCATTGTTGCACACTAAAGCGCACTTCAGGCAAGCGCGATGTGAAAGGCAGCGGGGTGCCCGCGTTTGCGCCGGTGCCCCGCTGCCTTGTTGCAATTAGTCCTCGTCTTCTTGGTCTGTGGAAAGGCCCGCGGGCGTGAGTCCCAAGATCTCATCGGCTTGGTCGGCGTCTTCCAGCGCGTCGATATCCTTGAGTTTGCGCTCCATGACGTTGGTGCGCGTGGTGATAATGCCCTCGACCGTTTTACCCGCGGTCTCGATCTGCTGCTGGGCGCGGCGCAGCGCCTTTTGATAGCGCGGCAGCTCGGCCTTGACGGCGGAGAGCACTCGCAGTACATCGTCGGTGCGTTTTTGCAGCCTAAACGTCTGGTAGCTCATCTGCAGGCTGTTGAGAATGGCCGCCATGGTGCTGGGGCCGGCAACGTTGACGTGATAGTCGCGGCCCAGGGTCTCGATAAGCCCGGAGCGGCTGACGACCTCGGCGTACAGCCCTTCAAACGGCACGAACATGATGCCAAAGTTGGTCGTTGCCGGCACACTCAGGTACTTTTCGCAAATGTCCTTTGCCTCGCGCTTGACCATGGTGTCGAGCGTCTTGCGCGCAGCCGCCACGGTCTCCGCATCGCCCGACTCCTGCGCGTCGAGCAAGTGCTCGTACGCGTCGCCCGGGAATTTGGAGTCGATCGGCAGCAGCACGGGATCGCCCTCGTCCACCGGCAGCTTGACGGCAAACTCAACGCGCTCCGAGGCGCCGGGCTTGGTGGCGACGTTTTCCAGATACTGGTCGGGCGTAAGGATGTCCGCCAGAATTGCACCCAGCTGCACCTCGCCCAAAATGCCACGCGCCTTCACGTTGCCCAGCACGCGCTTAAGGTCGCCCACGCCGGTGGCGATGGACTGCATGTCGCCCAGGCCCTTGTACACGGCCTCGAGCTGGTCGCTCACCTGCTTAA
>CATVQO010000194.1 GCA_958346165.1 uncultured Collinsella sp.
TTACTCCTCGTCGTTGTCCTTGGCCTCTTCGGCGTCGTCGGTGTCCACGAGCTGGTTGAGCAGCTCGTCGAGGGACGCCATGTCCTCGTTGATGGCACCGTTGGCGGGAGCCTTCTTGTCGTCGATCGGGGCGCCCAGGAGCTCCTCGTCGGCGTCGGCGTGATGCGTCGGAGCGGAGGTACCCAACAGGATATCGTCCGGACCGTCGGGGCTAAAGACCATCTGCAGCAGCTGCGAGAGGTCTTCCTCGTCGGCAACGTCGTCGTTGTTCTCGAGGATGTAGAGCAAGTCGTGGGCCTCCAGGCCGTCACGGAGCTCCTCGATCGCCTTGGCACCGATGCCGTCGATGCGCAGCAGATCCTCCTCGGACTTGCCGACCAGGTCGCCGACCGTCTCGATGCCGACTTCGCTGAACTTGTTGGTCCAGCGCTGCGACACGCCCAGGTCGTCGAACAGGTACAGACGAGCCTTCTCGGCGGAGATGGTGTGGCCGTTGCGGGTGAACGAGCCGTCAGCACCACCGAACTCGTCGTAGCCGGCCCAGTCGAGCTGCTGCGGGAGCTGCTCGTCCAGGTCCTTGAGCTCCACAGGAGCCCACTCGGGCAGCGACTTGGCGTTGGGCGAAGCCGGGCCGTCGATGTCCACGTAGCCGTCGGCCGTGCGATACGTCAGCTTGGCGTTGGCGTACGGCTTGAGGCCGGTACCGGCAGGAATCTTCTTACCGACGATGACGTTGGACTTAAGGTCGAGCAGGTGGTCGACCTTGCCCTCAATGGCAGCCTCGGTAAGGACGCCGGCGGTACGGATGAACGAAGCGCTCGACAGCCAGGAGTCGATGTTGGACGCGACCTTGAGCGTACCCAGGATGACGGGCTCGGCCACGGGAGCCTGACCGCCCAGACGGGCAACGCGCTCGACCTCGTCGGCGAACTCGTAGCGGTCGACGTACTGACCAAGCAGGTACTTGGAGTCGCCGGGGTTGGTGATCTGAACGCGACGCAGCATCTGACGTGCGAGCACCTCGATGTGCTTGTCGTTCAGGTCAACGCCCTGGCTGGTGTAGACGTCCTTGACGCTCTCAACGAAGGTGTGCATCGTCGACTCGATGTCGGTCAGCTTGCGCAGGTTGCGGAAGTTGACGAAGCCCTTGGTGATCTGATCGCCGGCGCGAACCTCGCAGCCGTCCTCGATCTCGGGCATAAAGCGCACCGAAGCGGGGACGCGACGCTCGTCGAGGACACGGGTGTGATCCTCGGAGTCGGTGAGCGTCAGCACGTACTCGGACTTCTCGGGCTTAATCGAGAGGTGACCGGAGTACGGAGCCAGCTCGGCCTCGCGACCCAGGATCTTCTCGTTGACGTTGCCGACGATATCGAACATACGGCTGACCGTAGGCAGACCCTGCGTAATATCGTCGACGCCAGCGACGCCGCCGGAGTGAATGGTACGCATCGTAAGCTGCGTACCGGGCTCGCCGATGGACTGGGCGGCAATAATGCCGACGGCAGTACCGATGGCGACCGGACGACGGGTGGAAAGATCCCAGCCGTAGCACTTCTGGCACACGCCGTACTTGGAGCGGCAGGTGAGCAGCGCGCGAAGCTTGACCTTCTTGAGGCCCGCATCGACCATCTTCTGGATGTCGGCGACCTTCTCAATGTAGCCGTCCTGCTCAAAGAGCACGGTGCCATCGGGAGCCACGACGTCCTCAATGAAGCAACGGCCGACGAGGTCGGTGTTGAGGTCGGTGGTGCCGGGGATGATGAGGTTGTAGGTAACGCCCTCGTGCGTACCGCAGTCCTCCTCGCGGACAATGACGTCCTGGGCCACGTCGACCAGACGACGGGTCAGGTAACCAGAGTCCGAGGTGTGGGATGCGGTATCGACCAGGCCCTTACGGGCGCCGTAGGTCGAAATGAAGTACTCGAGCGGCAGCAGGCCCTCGCGGAAGTTCGCCTTAATGGGAAGGTCGATCGTCTCGCCGGACATGTCTGCCATCAGGCCACGCATGCCGCCGAGCTGACGCAGCTGGGTCTTAGAACCACGGGCGCCGGAGTCGGCCATCATGTACAGCGGGTTCTCCTCGTCGAACATGTCGAGCATGAGCGCTGCGACCTTGTCGGTACAAGCGGTCCACTCGTTAACGACTTCGATGTGGCGCTCCGTCTCGTTGATGAAGCCCTCCTCGAAGTACTCGTTGATCTGGTCGACGTTGGCCTGGGCGCGGTCGAGCAGCTCCTGCTTCTCGGCAGGGATGAGAGCGTCCCACACCGAGATGGTGAGGCCGGCGCGGGTAGCGTAGTGGAAGCCGGAGTACTTGATGGCGTCGAGGATCGGGCCGACCTTGGCCTCGGGGTAACGATCACAGCAGTCCGCAACCAGCTTGGCCACATCGCCCTTGACCATCTTGTAGTTCATGAACTCGTAGTCTTCGGGCAGGCACTGGCGGTTGAAGATGATGCGGCCGATAGAGGTCTCGAAGCGCGCGGTCTTATTGCCGGTGACATCGTAGTCGACAAACTCGTTCTTGCCGTTCTTGACGCGGAAGATACGGGTGCCGTCCTCATTGATGACGTTGGCATCGGCAGCGGACACGCGGACCTGGATCTTGGCCTGCATGTCGACCTCGGAGCGGCAGTCATAGGCGTGCAGCGCGTCGTCGAAGCTCGAGAACACGTGGTTCTCGCCCGGCAGACCCTCGCGGACCTGGGTCAGGTAGTACACACCGATGATCATGTCCTGCGAAGGGATGTTGACCGGCTTGCCGGATGCCGGCGAGCGCAGGTTGTTCGCAGAGAGCATGAGCACGCGGGCCTCGGCCTGAGCCTGGCTGGACAGCGGCACGTGGACAGACATCTGGTCGCCGTCGAAGTCGGCGTTGAAGGGCGAGCAGACCAGCGGGTGCAGGTGGATAGCCTTGCCCTCGACCAGCACCGGCTCAAAGGCCTGGATGGACAGACGGTGCAGGGTCGGTGCACGGTTGAGCAGCACGACGCGGCCGTCGATGACCTCTTCGAGGATGTCCCACACAAAGGTGGCACCGCGGTCGATAGCGCGCTTGGCGCCCTTGATGTTCTCGACCTTGCCAAGCTCGACCAGGCGCTTCATAACGAAGGGCTTGAAGAGCTCCAGCGCCATGGTCTTGGGCAGACCGCACTGGTGCAGCAGCAGCTTGGGGTCGGTAACGATAACCGAACGGCCGGAGTAGTCGACACGCTTACCCAGCAGGTTCTGACGGAAACGACCCTGCTTGCCCTTGAGGGCCTCGGCGAGCGACTTGAGCGGGCGACCGCCACGGCCAGAGACCGGGCGACCACGACGGCCGTTGTCGAACAGGGCGTCCACGGACTCCTGGAGCATGCGTTTCTCGTTGTTCACGATAATCGCAGGGGCGTCCAGGTCGAGCAGGCGCTTGAGTCGGTTGTTACGGTTGATCACGCGACGATACAGGTCGTTGAGGTCGGACGCGGCGAAGCGGCCGCCATCGAGCTGGACCATCGGGCGCAGATCGGGCGGAATGACCGGGATGACGTCCAGGATCATGTTTGCGGGGCTGTTGCCGCCCTTCAGGAAGGCGTCAACGACCTCAAGGCGCTTGACGGCCTTCTCGCGCTTCTGCTTCTGGGAATCCTCGTCGGCGATGATGGCCTTGA
>CATVQO010000195.1 GCA_958346165.1 uncultured Collinsella sp.
TCACGCGGAGCAAGCTCCGAATGTTTGCGTTTTAAGGTCTTAGGGGCCTTATACGTATTGCTCTCGAAGTCGATATACTCGGTCTGCTTGAGCAGGCGCTCGATCATCTCCTCGTGATCGAACAACTCCCAGGCCTCATGCACGGCATCGAGTTTGGCGTGCGTCTCGGGACGGCGCGGCATAAACAGCGTGCAGCAGTCGGGAGCGGCCTCAGTCGAGATATCGAACGTACCGATCTCCTCGGCGCGCGCGATGATCTCCTGCTTGTCCGAACCGATGAGAGGACGGAACACGGGGATCTTCACGGCCTCGTTGACGGCCATGATATTCTCAAGCGTTTGGGAGGCAACCTGCCCAAGCGATTCGCCCGTCACGATGGCCTTGGCGCCCTCGATGTGCGCAATGCGCTCGGCAACCGAATACATAATGCGGCGATACATGATCACGCGCAGGTTGCTGGGACAGGTGACCGAAATCTCACGCTGGCAGTCACCAAACGGCACCACGTACAGGCGGCCGATCTGGACACCCGGCTCAAGCGCACGGATGATGTCCTGCACCAAATACTCGCTCGTATCGGGCGTCTGCGGACGACCGGAGAAATGTACCGGCACGCACACCGCGCCGCGACGCGCGAGCATCCAGGTCGCCACCGGAGAATCGATACCCGACGACAGCAGCGTCACGACCTTGCCGGCAGAACCAACCGGCAGACCGCCCACGCCGCGCTCGGAGCGCGCGTACACATAAACGCTACCCTGGACCACCAGTACGTGCACCATCGCATCGGGGTCGTGCATTTGAACCTTTTTATCGGGGAAGGCCTCACACAGCACCTCGCCCACCTGACGATTGATGTCAATCGAGGTGAGCTCATAGTCGGTATTGGAGCGCTTGGCGTGCACCTTAAACGAATCGAAGGAACCAAACTCGCGCAGCGCCTTCACGGCGGCGGCACAGTACTCCTGAGGGTCGCGATTGGTGTGATACGCCAAAGACACGCGAGCAACGCCGGGAACGGTGCGAATGACACGCGCCGCCTCGTCGGCCTGATGCTCGTTAAAGGTCACGAGGATATAACCGGAAATTCGAGACACGGCATTCACGGAAAAGGCGGCCAAGGCCGCCTTGATGTTATCCATGAGGATATGCTCAAAATGTGCGCGGTTCTTGCCCTTCAGCCCAACCTCGTGATAGTGGACCAGGCAGACGCGAGCCGCCATTTAGGCTTCAGCAACCTTGTGGCCGAGCGCCTTCTCGTAACGGGCCTCGTCGTAAGAGATGTCGCCGTCGACAATCTCGTCCATAGCCATCGAGATGGTATCGGCACCGGAAAGCCCGATGGTGATGTCATCGACATCCTGGACGGCAAGCACGCGATTGTGCTGGCCACGCAGCATGCTATTGATGTCGCAGGCGCGCTTGGAGGCAAGCGAAGCGAGCAGGAAGCGGTTGTGATCGGTCTTCTCCAGAAGATCGTCAATGCAAGGCTTTACAACGGACACGGACCTCAGATCCTTTCATGCATATCGAGAACGCGAACGAGCTCATCGGTCGCGCGGTCGAGATCGTCATTAACCACGACGTCGTCGTAGCGGTCGGCAAGGGCAAGCTCATCGGCGGCGTTTGCCATACGCAGCTCAATCGTCTCGGGCGTCTCGGTACCGCGACCGACTAGACGCTCGCGAAGCACCTCGAGCGAAGGTGGCTTGATAAAGATCAGCACGGCCTCGGGGAAACGCTCCTTCACCTGCAGGGCGCCCTGGACATCGATCTCCAAAATCAGAGATGCGCCAGAGGCGAGCTTGGATGTGACCTCGCTCACCAACGTGCCGTAGCAGTTACCGTGAACCTCGGCCCACTCAACAAACTCACCGTTTGCCACGCGGCGGTCGAACTCCTCGCGCGTCAGAAAAAAGTAGTTGACGCCGTCGACCTCACCTTTGCGTGGTGCTCGCGTGGTAGCCGAAACCGTCAGGCCCAGGTTCGAGCGGCGCTCGCGCACACGAGTGACGAGCGTACCCTTGCCTGCGCCTGACGGTCCAGAAATCACAAAGAGCTTGGAATCCTGAGCGCTCACTTATTTGGTCAGCTGCTCGAGGAGCTGCTCGCGCTGACGGACGCCGAGGCCCTGGACGCGACGGGTAGCGGAGATACCGAGCTCCTCCATGATCTTGGCGGCCTTGGCCTTGCCATAACCAGGGAGAGACTCGATGAGGGTGGAAACCTTCATGCGGGAAGCGATGGGGTCATCGGAGTTGAGCACGGACTCGAGGGACTTCTCGCCCTTCTTGATCTGCTCGCGAAGCTCAGCGCGGGCGTGACGTGCGGCAGCAGCCTTCTCAAGAGCCTGCTTGCGCTGCTCATCGGTAAGCTGAGGGAGTGCCATTCGTACCTCCAAATAGTTGGGTTATATCTGATTCAATAATTGGCATTTTAGCACGTAGAACGTACAAAATGCCCAATCGCGGCTCCATAGGTTAGACGATACCCGCAAAAAGTGCAATATACTGCGCCCAAAGTTAAGCCCCTGACCTGCGATTCCACACAAAGGATGGGAAAGTTTACGCAGGTACAGGGGCTATTTTGTGCTAATGAGACCCAAAAGTGGTGACTTAGGGGAATCTTTTACGCGACGTTTTCGACCAGCTCGGCGACAATGGCGTCAAAGGCGGCAACCGGATCGTCGGCGCCGGTGATGGGTCGGCCCACCACAATGTGGCTTGCGCCACGCTCGATAGCCTGGGAAGGCGTCGCCACGCGGGACTGGTCGCCTAAGGCGGCACCCACCGGACGCACACCCGGAGTCACGATCAGGGCATCGGGACCCAGCAGCGCACGCATGTCGTGAGCCTCCATCGGCGAGCACACGATGCCATCGATGCCGTTGGCCTGAGCGAGCTTTGCCAGGCGGGCGGCCTCCTCGGCCACGGGCGACTCGACGCCAATCTCGCTCAAGGCATCCTGATTCATGCTCGTGAGCACGGTGATGGCGACGAGCTTGGCGCGGTCCTCGCGCGCCTCCTCGGCACCCTCGCGGCAGGCAGCGAGCATGGCGCCCGAACCCAAGCCGTGAACCGAGAGCAGGTCGGCACCGGCAAGCGAGGCCGAACGGGCGGCACCGCGAACCTGATGCGGAATATCATGGAACTTAAGGTCAAGGAAGACCTTAAAGCCCAGGTCCTTAAAGGTCTTGACGATCTCGGGGCCCTCAGCGTAATAGAGCGTCATGCCAACCTTGAGCCAGGCGGCATGGCCCGAAAGCTCGTGGGCAAGCTCGAGCGCACGCTCACGGTCGCAGTCGAGGGCGACGATTACGCGGTCGCGGGCATCGGTCTCTAGCATTCGAAAGCACCTACCAGTTCGTTGATGTCCTTTACGCCCTGGGACTCGGCCCAGGCCTCGAGCTCATGCGCGATCTTGAGCGAAGCGCACGGATCGACGAAGTTGGCCATACCGACCGACACGCAGGTGGCGCCGGCCAGGATAAACTCGGCCGCATCTTCTCCGGTCATGACACCGCCGACACCGTTGATGGGGATATCGACGGCCTGGGCAACCTCCCAGACCATGCGCACGGCGATGTGGTGGCACAGCGGGCCCGAAAGGCCGCCCTTGGGCTTGGCCAC
>CATVQO010000196.1 GCA_958346165.1 uncultured Collinsella sp.
AAAGGCATTTCCCGCCCTGCGCTCCGCAGCAGCCAGCGCCAAGCGCTAGTAGTTCACCACCTGCTCCTCAAAGTACGCCTTCGGGTGGTTACACACCGGGCACACCTCAGGCGCCTCGGCACCAACGTGCAGGTGCCCGCAGTTCAGGCACTTCCACACCTTTACGCCCTCACGCTCAAACACCTCGCCCGACTCAATGCGCTCGACAAGCTTGTTATAGCGCTCCTCGTGGGCCTTCTCGACGGCGGCGACACCACGGAACTTCTCGGCAATCTCGGCAAAGCCCTCCTCCTCGGCGGTCTTGGCGAACTCGTCGTACATCGTGGTCCACTCGTAGTTCTCGCCCGCAGCGGCATCACGCAGATTGTCCAGGGTATCGGGGACGGCGCCGTCGTGCAGATACTTAAACCACAGCTTGGCGTGCTCGGACTCGTTGCCCGCCGTCTCGGCAAAAATATTCGAGATCTGAACGTAGCCGTCCTTTTTGGCCTTGGATGCATAGTAGCGATACTTGGTGTGTGCCTGGGACTCACCGGCAAAAGCGGTCTCGAGGTTCTTCTTGGTTTGGGAATTCTCAAAATCCATAGGTGTACTTCCCTTCAACGCATGCCGCCCGTAGGCTTCGAGCGGCCTCGTCTCTAGGATGCCCTCATGCCGAAAATCTAAACCTTACAATCCTGTTCTTCAGATTTGCACAGGCTAGATGCTCAGCCAGCGATCGCCCTCAGCTCGGCAAAAGCCCTCACGCTCCAGGTCGGCTAGAATGCCCGCGATCAAGTCGCGCTCGACCGGCCCACGACCGGCTGCCGTCTCCATCTCGTTAACGCCCGCCACGGCATCAGCAAGCGTAATCCCCGCCGGCTGGCCATCGCGCGCTGCCAGCAACATACGCACGATATGCGCGCGCTTTTGGCGACGCGAGCCCTCAAACTTGGACTGACGGCTATAGCCCGCCGAGCGCCTGGACGGATTGGGCAGTGTCTTCTTAAGATATGCGCCATAATCTAGCAGCGCGTAATACCACGCGCGCGGCGTGTCGGCATCGTCTTGAGGAACGGCAAAGGGCGCGATCTCGTCGGTCGCCGCACCAGGGGCCGCCGGACAGGCGGCTTGGATCAGCGGCACCAGCTCGCGATCGGGAACGGCCGGCACATCGGGAAAGAAATGATGCAAAAAGACCGTGCGCACGTTGGTCTCCAGATACACGCCCGGAAGATCAAACGCAAACGACCGGATACCCTGCGCCGTTGCCGGGCCAATACCAGGCAGAGCGACCAAGTCACGCGTCTCACGCGGAAACTCCCCGCCCCAGTCCTCTACAACGCGCTGAGCGGCCCCGTGAAGCGCCAGAGCGCGTCGGTTGTAGCCCATCCCCTGCCAAGCGTCCAAAACATCCGAAGGCGCGGCCTGGGCGAGAGCCTGGACAGTCGGAAAGCGATCGAGCCACGCCGGCATGCGCGCCTCCACGCGCGGCACCTGTGTCTGCTGCAGCATGACCTCGGAGAGCCAGATGATATACGGGTCGCGCGTTCGGCGCCACGGAAGGTCGCGATAACGCAGGACCCCTTCCGAACGAATCATCGAACGAAAGGGGTCCTGAATCATGGCTATGCTCCTTATGCGGCGCTATTCCTCCCGGTAAGCGCACGCGCAGGTGGCGTACTCGGGAAACGCTTCGCGGTCGGCGAACTTGGGATCGACGGCCGGGAACTGGCGGTGAGCGACGATGTCGCCGAGCGAAACGGAATCGAGGTAGTCGCGCATCAACGCCTGGGCTCCGGCCCACAGGGGATGATAGCAGCACGCGCCCATGCGCGCACAGTCACCATCGGGCGCGGTGCAATCGTTCATAACCATAGGACCCTGAACGGCCTCGACGACCTGGCGGATAGTGACGTCGTCCGGACTGACCTTGAGACGCATGCCACCGTGGACGCCACGCAGGCTCTCCACAATACCGGCCTGGACCAAACCGTGCTGAATCGAGCGGGCAAACGAATACGGGACATTGACCTCTTCGGCAGCGGTGCGAACAGAAAGCAAACACTCCGGATCCTCGGCAAGCATCGCCAGCATACGAAGGGCGTAATCAGTCTTCCTCGATATGTCCATTTTTCCCCTTTCAAGGAATACGAACAGCTCGAACGAGCTCCGGGGCCGAGCTTGTGTCGAGACGCTAAATGACCGCCAGGACATCCAAATGGTAAATCGGATATCCACTGAGTGCCGCGCTTGGAGCGAAATGCATCAGATGCGGCGCACAGTGCAATTTAGTATAACCTAACCCCCTGTCTCGTTGAACAGGTGTTGCGCAACAAAGCTGTTGTTCAGACAGATATACTTATTGGATTTTACTTGCGTTCCCGAAGGCGCGAGGATTCTGGGCGAAGATGCACCAGGGCGATCGTTCTATCGAAACAAAGTGCATCAAACGCAAAAAGCCACGTCCGAAGACGTGGCTTTAATTGCGTTGGCGGGAAGTACGGGGCTCGAACCCGCGACCTCCGACGTGACAGGCCGGCGCTCTAACCAAACTGAGCTAACTCCCCAGGCAGACGTTCGCGTTTGTTTCCGCTCGCGTGCGCTGCGGGGATTAGTATACACAGAAGTCTGTCCGGCGCGCAACAACTTTTTTGAAAAATTTTTTGGGGCCATCCGGGAGGGCTTCCGGGGCTGAGGGCGGGGGTTAAGTTTGCTGCTCTACAGTCCTGCGCAAGACGGAAAGCACATTAAGTGCTTTCCTTTGCGTGCGGAACTCGCGACAAACTTAACCCCCGCCCTCAGCCCCGGAAGCCCTCCCTGCCGTCACATTATTCAACCAGTTTTGCGGGCGTGCGCCGCTGCGCGGCTAGCCCGCGTGCTCCTCGGCGGGGTTGGTCTGATTGTTTTTGTTGAAGCTCTGCCTTTGGCTCAAATGGAAACGGGGGACGCATTTGCATCCCCCGTTTTTGTTGTGGTTACTCTAGATCAATAAATTTGGTGCTTATGATCTTGCCGTCTTTTACTAGCATTCTGGCCATGGTGGGGCCTCGGGTGCCTCTGGGGTAGCTAGCGCTGCCCGGGTTGAGGACTAAACAACGGCCCACTTGGGCTTCTTTGGTTACGTGGGTGTGACCATTGATGGCTACGTCTACGGATCCCACCGGAAGGTCTTCGCGGTAGTGGGCTACGGCGAATTTGAGGCCTTCGTAGGTAAAGAGCGCAAGACGGTCTACATCGGGACCGTAGTCGCGGTAGTAATCGTTGTTGCCCAGTACGGCCCGCACGGGGGCGATGGTGCATAGGTGCTCGTAGTCCATCTCTGACGTGAGATCGCCGGCGTGGATGATCAGGTCTGCGCCCTCAAGCTCATCCAAGAGCGCAGGCGATAAATAGCCGTGGGTGTCCGAGATGATGTCGATACGCTTGGCGCTTGCACTGTTCATGGGATCCCTTCCGCAAAAAACGATTCGGCAGATACATACAAAAAGGCCCCACGCCTCCGCAGACGATGGGTCTACAGGGCTGCGGGGCCAGTGTGCTAGAGACTCAGGGCCTTCTTAAGCGGCACGACGCGGCGGCGCGAAACCGGCACGCGTTCGTCGACGCCCGTAATGCCCAGCTGGATGGCGCCCGAGGGCACCGTCTC
>CATVQO010000197.1 GCA_958346165.1 uncultured Collinsella sp.
CACGAACCCGCATCGGAGCTCATCACATGGCATTCGTCCATCTGCACAATCACACTGTTTTCTCCATGCTCGACGGCGCAACCCGTATCCAGGATATGGTCAACCGTGCCGTTGAGCTGGGCATGCCCGCCGTGGCCATCACCGACCACGGCTACATGTACGGCGTGCCCGACCTGGCGCTGGCCTGCGACGCCGTCAACCACAACACGCCCGAGTACAAAACCTGGAGTCACGACAAGGCCTTCTTGGAAAAGGACCGCCGCGACGAGCTGGTGGAGCCCGATCCCGAGGAAAACCCGCGCGAGCATGCCCAGTATGTGAAGGACATGGCCATGTGGGACGAGAAGGGCAACATCGACGAGCTCAAGCCGCCCCTGGTCATCAAACCCATCTTTGGCTGCGAGGTCTACTTTACGCCGGACGAGACGCTCGCCCGCGACCACAAGCCCGAGCTCTACCACATGATCCTTCTGGCCAAGGACCAGGAGGGCTACGTCAACCTGATGCAGACGGTCTCTGAGGCCGCCGTGCAGGGCTTTTACTATAAGCCCCGCGTGACGCTCGACAACCTGCGCCGCCACGCCAAGGGCATGATCTGCACCAGTGCCTGTATCGCGGGCATCATTCCCAAGTACATCGACCGCGGTGACATGGAGGGTGCCATCAAATGGGCCGAGACCTTCCGCGACACCTTCGACCCCGGCGACTTTTATATCGAGATCCAGGAACACGGCATCACCACCGACAACGGTCTGACCGACGAGCAGATGGACCGCACGCTCATCGACATCGCCAAACAGGTGGGCGTCAAGGTCATCGCGACCAACGACTTCCACTACCTGCGCCGCGAGGACGCGCCCGTGCAGGACGTCATCATGTGCATCGGCATGAACGCCAAAGTCGACGACCCCAACCGCATGCGCATGACCGGCTCGGAGTTTTACATGAAGACCGAGGAGGAGATGCGGGCGATGTTCCCGTATTGCCCCGAGGCCTGCGACAACACGCTCGAGATTGCCGACAAGTGCTACGTGGAGCTCGACTGGGACTCCATCATCCTGCCGCGCTTTCCGCTGCTCGATCCCGGCGAGACGCACGAGAGCCAGTTCCGCCGCGAGTGCGAGAAGGGCCTGCGCCAGCACTACGGCGACGACTGGGCCACGCGCGAGATCGGCGGCGTCAACATCAAAGAGCGCTTTGAGTACGAATACAAGGTCATCTGCGACAAGGGCTTTGCCGCCTACTTCCTCATCGTTGCCGAGTACGTGCAATGGGCCAAGGACAACGGCATCGGCGTCGGCCCCGGCCGTGGCTCGGCCGCCGGCGCTATCGTCGCCTACGCCATGAACATCACCGCGTTCGACCCGCTCGAGAACGGCCTGATGTTCGAGAGGTTCCTGTCCCCGCAGCGTACCGAGATGCCCGATATCGATATGGACTTCGACGATGAGCGGCGCCTCGAGGTCGTGGAGCACGTTCGCCAGCTCTACGGCCCCGAGAAGGTCACCCACGTCATCACCTACTCGACCATTAAGGCCAAGCAGGCCATCAACGACGCCGCGCGCGTTTTGGACTATCCGGTCTACATGGGCCAGCGCCTGTCCAAGATGGTCTCGAGCGACCCCAAGGTCAAGCTCAAGCAGGTGCTCGACAAACAACCCGGCAAAGAGGATCTGTTTAACCCCGACTTTGCCGAGGCCTATAAAAAGGACGACGACGCCCGCCGCATCATCGACACGGCGCTCTCGATCGAGGGCCTCACCCGTGGCGAGGGCGTGCACGCGTGCGCCGTTCTGATCTGCCGCGACCCCGTCAACGAGCACGTGCCCACCAAGCTCGACACCAAGGGCGGCGTCGAGATTACTCAGTACGAGGGCCATACCGTTGCCGACATGGGCCTGCTCAAGATGGACTTCCTGGGCCTGCGTACGCTGACGGTTATCTCCAAGGCAAAGGCAAACATCAAGAAGAACTTCGGCATCGACATCAAAGAGGAAGATATTCCCTTTGACGATCCCGAGATCTTTAAGCTCATGGGCTCCGGTCACACCGCCGGCGTCTTCCAGGTCGAGTCCGCCGGCATGACGGCCACGATCAAGAACATGAAGCCCACCGAGTACAAGCACGTCGTAGCATTGATCGCCCTGTACCGACCGGGCCCGCTGGGCGCCGGCATGGTTTCGTCCTACATCAACCGTATGAACGGCAAGGAGCCGGCCGTATCCTACGACGACCGTCTGGACGACATCCTGGGCGAAACCTACGGCACCATGGTCTACCAGGAGCAGGTTATGCTCATCTCCGTCGAGATGTGCGGCTTCTCCAAGGGCGAATCGGACTCACGTATCCGTAAGCCCGTGGCTAAGAAGAAGATCAAGCTGCTCACGTCGACGGTGCTCCACTGGGAGGATGGCTCGGACGAGACCACCTACGACCACTGGATGAACGGCGCTATCAAGAACAACTACACGCGCGAGGTCGCCCAGAAGATTTGGGACGATGTTCTCGAGTTCGCATCCTACGCCTTCAACAAGTCGCACTCCGCCGGCTACGCCATCCTGGTTATGCAGACGGCGTGGCTCAAGGCGCACTATCCGCACGAGTACATGGCGGCCGTTCTGACGTCCTATACGGGCAAGACCGACAAGATCGTGCACTATGTCTCGGCATGCCGTCACGACGGCATCCCCGTGCTGTCGCCAGATGTCAACGAGTCCGGCACCGAGTTCACGGCTACCAAGGAAGGCGTGCGCTTTGGTCTGGCCGGCATCCGCGGCGTGGGTACCGGCGTGGCGCAGGCGATTATCGCTGAGCGCGAGGCAGGCGGTCCGTTTAAGACGCTGCACGACTTTGTTGAGCGCGTGGACTCGAGCCAGGCCAACCGCCGCGTGATCGAATCGCTGATCAAGGCAGGCGCCTTCGACTCCACGGGGTATCCGCGCCGCCAGATGATGCACTTTGTGGACAAGAACAACCCCGAGAACATCATCGACGCCGCGATAAAGCGCCAGAAGGACCGCGCGAGCGGCCAGACCTCGTTCTTCGATATGTTTGGCGACGTTGAGGGCTCGGGCTTCGAGGTCAGCGTGCCCGATCCGGACGGCCAGGAATGGGACCGCCACCTCAAGCTGAGCCAGGAGAAGGAGGTTCTGGGCATCTATGTCTCGGACCACCCGCTGCGCCCGTTTGAGTATGCGCTCAGCAAAGCGCGCGACTTCTCGTTCTCGCAGATCGACACCGGCTACGAAGTTCAGAATCCTACGGGCGGCACCATCAACCAGGAGATTCCCGAGGGCAAAGCGCTGTGGTGGGCCGGCATGGTCTCGAGCGTGTCCAAGCGCGTGACCAAAAACGGCGACCCCATGGGCATCGTGCAGCTCGAGGACATGGAAGGCGAGGCCACCGTCGTCGTGTTCCCCAAGACCTATAAAGAGGCCGAGGGGTACCTGTACGGCGAGGTCGATCCCGAGACCGGTGCGCAGCTGTCCGACGCCTTTGTGCGCATCAAGGGCAAACTCGAGCGCTCGGACCGCGGCGACCAGATCATCGCGCAGGAGATCGTGCCGCTTGAGCTCAACGAGGAGAACAACAAGCCCAAGGTGTTTGAGGTCATGGTGCCCAACAGCCG
>CATVQO010000198.1 GCA_958346165.1 uncultured Collinsella sp.
CTGCTGGACCATCTCGGACTCAGACAGCGTAAAGAAGCCGGTGTCAGAGGGGTCGGGCATAAACTGACCGGTCGCGCCCGTGGGATCGAGCGGGTCGACAGCGGGAGCGTCCATCGCGGGAGCCGGGGCCGTGGACATGGCCGTCTGGGCCGAAAGCGCGGCGAGCGAGTCGTGCACGCGGGCAAGCTCGTCGGCCTGCTCGGGCGTGAGCTGATAGATACCGTCGGCAGTAGCGGCGTTAAAGGCATCGAGCGCATCGGAGGGACGACCGGCGGCGGAAAGCGCTTGGCCCATGCCGGCGTTGAGGGCGCGCGTATCGTCGCGCGGGCCGGCAAAGTCGATAGCCGTGCGGTAGGTCTCAACGGCGTCCGCGGGGCGGCCGAGCTTGATAAAGCAGCGGCCCAGATCGCCGAGGGCGGCGGCAGGAGCCGGGTTGGCGCCGTCGATGGCAGCCTGACGGAAGGCAGTACCGGCGTTGGCGTAGTCGCCCGACTGGAACAGCGCGTTGCCCAGACCCAGGTAGGCCTTAAAGGGCGTGGCGTAGGAAGCGTCCTGGGTAGCTGCAGAGAACGCCTGGGCAGCCGTGGTGTAGTCGCCCACCGCGGCGAGTGCCTTGCCGCGGTTGGTGAGCAGGGCGCCGCGCTTGCCATAGGCGCCGTCGTTGAGCGCGGCGGCGTAGGCCTCGGCGGCCTCGGCGTACATGCCCAGATGCATCAGGGCATTGCCGCGCAGGTGGTCGGCCTCACCCATGATCTCGTTGGGAGTCTTTGCCGCACCAAGCATCTGGGCGGCAGCGGAAAAATCACCCGCGCGGTAAGCGGCGCGGCCCTGTTGGATCAGCTGGCTATTCAAGGAAGTCCCCTTTACTCGTGAACGATCTCGACATGGACGATCTCGTCGCCGGCACGCAGCTGTGAAATCACATCGAGACCCTCGACCGTGGTACCAAAGACGGTGTAACCGGAATCGAGGTTATGCTGGGCACCCAGGCAGAAGTAGAACTGCGAACCCGCGGAATCGGGGTCCATGGAGCGCGCCATGGCAAGGGCACCATCGACATGGCTGTTGCGCGGATTGGTGGCAAACTCGCCCTTGATGCAGTAGCCGGGACCACCGGTACCGGGCATGCCGTCAGGGCCCTCAAGACCGGCAGCGACGTCGGCGCCGGACATATCGCGGGTATTGGGGTCGCCGCCCTGAATGACAAAGCCGGGCACATAGCGATGGAACTTAAGGCCATCATAGAAACCCATCGTGGAAAGCTCGCAGAAGTTCGCGACATGAATGGGAGCGCCCTCACCGTCAAACTTGACCTTGATGGTACCCTTCGACGTCTCGATAACGGCGCACTCGTCGCCGGCAAGCTGATACTCGGGCGTGTAGAGCTCTTTCTTAAAACCAAACATGTGGTTCCTTCCTCGTGCGTTTAAAGCATATTTGTACGAATTGTAGCAATAAGCATGCGCTTACATCAATTGCGCACGTAGGTTATGCCGACTATGGCGAACTAATTTTAGGAACGCTGCTGCGGCTTCCAGGAGCCCACATTGGCGTCGTACTGGTTCAGCGCGCTGTTGCCGCCCTGCGCGATGGGCGCCAGGATCTCGCTTTGGTGGGAACTCATCGACTCACCATCAGGAATGGCCAGCGAGATATCCCAGCTCTGGCAGATCACGTCGACACGTTCGTACATCCACTCGGCAAGCTGCTTTAAGTGGGCGATGTCGTCCGCATAGACCGTATCGTCCTGATACTTAAGGTTGTTGAGCTCATCTTGCGTCTTTTTGATCTGGTCGCGCAGGGCGTAGGCACTCTGCGACAGCTCCTGACGGGTGGACAGCGGCGTTCGGAGATAACCGTTGTTAAAGGAATCGATGACCTCGCCAATCTGGTCCTCGTCACCGTAGGACACGATGGTCTGATACAGACCGTCGAGCCTGGTATAGAGTTGATCATCGGTCAGCACGGTTTCTTCCTGGACCACCTCGGCAGAATCGTCTTGCTTGGTATCGTCCTCAGTCGCCTCGCCCTTTTGGCGCGTGGGGAAGGTCGTCTGCGCAGCCTGACCAAACTGGTCGTAGAAGGCAGGCATGACACCCATGGGATCGGCCGTCACGAACCAATAGGCACCGCCGCAAACGACGGCAAGGACCGCGATGACGATGAGCGGCTTGGGGATATGACGCTTGTGCTTGTGATAGGCGTCCTCGTCGGGATGCACCTTGCGCTTGGGTTTTTGAGCATCGTCATGCAGGGAAACGGGCGTGGGAATATCGACCTTGGGGATACCGAAATCCTTATCGAAGGCCGGCAGCACGCAGGTCTCGTTGGGGTCGGCGGCATCCGAAAGCACCGCAGCGGCAGAGGCCGGCGCATGAGGCACCTCGGTATCGATCTGCTCTTGCGTTAGGCGCGGAAAGCCCGCCGTGCGGCCCGCTGCCAGGTCGGATGCGGCCGCGTCCTCGGAGAGGATACCCGGAGCAGGGCGTCCGCATTTTGGGCACGTGCGATCATGCGGAGAAAGACGGGCACCGCAGCCCTCACAGAACACGAACTCGGTGTGTTCGGGACCATCGCCCGGACCCACATAGGCGTTGCAGTAGGGGCAGAACGAGGCGCCGTCCTCGATAGTCTTAAGGCAATGCGGGCAGATCACGGCATCCTCTTTTCGAAGCAATTCAAACAATCGAGGTTAGAGCATAACATCGACACGGCCCCACAAGCGCAAGGCACCAATTCAACATCCCCGCTCACCCCTAAGTTGCGGTGAAATAGGGACTGAATAGGAGGTTAAAACGCTTAAACAGTCCCTATTTCACCGCAACTTAGGGAGGCGTTGGGGCTAGTCTTTCTTTACGGGCTTATTCTTCTTGCTCGGCATCGAAACTTTGATGCCTTGGGCCGATTTGGTCACGCGGGAGCGCTTGGCACCGGCGCTCTTCTGTTTCTTGGGCTGGGTCTGGGCCACGCCCTCGAGTGCACGGGCCTTGGCCTCGCGGACAGTGCGCGCCTCACGGCGCTGCGCCATATCGGCGGCAACGCGCTTGGCAAAACGCTCGGCGGTCGACCCCGTCGAGCTCACCTTACCGCCGCCGCGACCCAGGCGAACGCGCACGCCACGGCCAAAGCCGGTGGCCGCATGACGGCGGCGGGGCTTAAGCGAGTCCATCATCGTGGCAAGCTTAAAGAACACCGCGCAGGTAAAGACAACGATAATCGCCAAGATGACCATCTGACCCATCGACAGGTTGGCGATGGACAGCAGCCCCGGGAACCCGATAACACCCGTCAGGATGCCGGCGACGACAAACACGAAAAGCACCACGCGCAAGGGCGTAAGCGGCTGCGAGATGCGCCAGATCAGGCTGACACTCGCCGCGCACGACGTGAGCAGGCACATGGTCGAAAGCGTAAGCTGGCTAAAGCCAAATACGCGCGCCACAAAGATATCGAGTGCCGCGGCCAAAATGACCGCAATCGACGCCGGCAGCGCACGCTTAAGCACGTTGGTCAAGAACGACCCCTTCACGCGGGCGTTGTTGGGCTCCAAGCCCAGCACAAAGCCCGGCGCGCCGATGCAAAAGAAGTTGATGAGCGTCATCTGGATGGGC
>CATVQO010000199.1 GCA_958346165.1 uncultured Collinsella sp.
CGCCCAAGGACCGCGACATCGCCATGGTGTTCCAGAGCTACGCTCTGTACCCCAATATGACGGTGTACGAGAACATGGCATTTACGCTCGAGCTCAAGAAGGTTCCCAAGGACGAGATCGACCGCAAGGTTCGCTCTGCTGCCGAGATTCTGGGCATTACCGAGTACCTCGACCGTAAGCCCAAGGCGCTCTCCGGCGGCCAGCGCCAGCGTGTCGCTATCGGCCGCGCCATCGTGCGTGACCCCAAGGTCTTCCTGATGGACGAGCCGCTGTCCAACCTGGACGCCAAGCTTCGTAACCAGATGCGTGCCGAGCTCATTAAGCTGCGCCACGAGATCAAGGGCACGTTCATTTATGTTACTCACGACCAGACCGAGGCTATGACCCTCGGTGACCGTATCGTGGTCATGAAGGACGGCGTTGTCCAGCAGATCGCCACGCCGCAGGAGGTCTTCAACCATCCCGCGAACATCTTCGTCGCCGGCTTCATCGGCGTGCCGCAGATGAACTTCTTCGATGCCCAGCTGGTGCGCTCGGGCAACGGCTTTGCCGTCAAGACCGAGGATATGAACGTGGCGCTCGCCCCCGAGACTTGCGCTCAGCTTGCCCTCAACTGGGACGGCGGCGACGTGAAGGAGATTACGGCCGGCGTGCGTCCCGAGCAGATCCTGCTTGCCGACAAGGGCGAGGAGGGCGCGCTCCAGGGTACCGTCGAGGTGACCGAGCTCATGGGCTCGACCGAGCATGTCCACGTGACCGCTCCCGACGGCCAGTTTGTCCTGATTATCCCCGTCGTCGACCTCGAGGCCAAGGGCGCGCTCAAGGCTGGCGACACCATCTGGTTCAAGTTCGAGAAGAACGCGACCCACCTCTTCGATAAGGTCTCTGGCAAGAACCTTATCTAGGCCCGGTGCATCCAGGCCCTCCCTTTGGGCGACTGCGGTATTGCCATCCTTTTGCCGCGGTCACATATAAGGCTCCCCTCCCGTCCACTGGGCGAGAGGGGAGCCTTTCTTTGTGCTGGGATTGTCTGACCGGTCGTTTGTCTCGATCTGTAACGGGTAGGGCCGATTTCGGACGTTAGATGTTACAGATTGAGATAAACCCAAGGGGAGGGGCCGGTATGTCTCAATCTGTAACAGCTGGGGCCGTTTTTACCGAGTAGCTGTTACAGATCGAGATTCTTCGGTCGAGTCGGGTCACAGGATAACGTGCGGGCACAAAAAACGGAGCCGTGTTGCCACGACTCCGTTTCTCAAGAGGATGGGTAAGGGAAGTGAAATTAGTTCAGGTGCCAGATCTCGTCGTTGTACTGGGAGATGGTGCGGTCGGACGAGAAGGTGCCGGCGTTGGCGATATTGATGAGCGCCTTGCGCATCCAGGCGTCCTGGTCCTCGTAGTCGGCCAGCACGCGCTCCTTGGTCTGGATGTACTCCTCAATGTCGAGCAGGGCCATAAACCAGTCCTTGCCCTTAATGTCATCGTGCAGGCGCTGCAGGCGCTCGGCATTGCCGGTCGCCATAAAGGCCGGGTTGGTGATGAAGTCCACCAGCAGTTTAATGCCGGGCTTGCGGTAGAGCACACCGGCGTCATAGGTGCCGTCGGCATAGAGCTGCTCGACCTGTTTGGACGAGGCGCCAAAGGTGTAGATGTTCTCGTCGCCCACGAGCTCGGCAATCTCCACGTTGGCACCGTCGAGCGTGCACAGGGTTAGGGCGCCGTTAAGCATGAACTTCATGTTGGAGGTGCCGCTCGCCTCCTTGGAGGCCAGGCTGATCTGCTCGGAGATGTCAGCGGCGGGGATCACGCGCTCGGCGGCGGTGACGTTGTAGTTCTCGATCATGACAACCTGCAGGTAGGGAGCCACGTCGGGGTCGTTTGCAATCCACTGCGACAGCGTCAAGATCAGATGGATGATGTCCTGCGCGATAGTGTAGGCAGGCGCCGCCTTGCCGCCAAAGATGATGGTGACGGGGTGCTTAGGTCTGTTGCCGTTCTTGATATCGAGGTACTTCCAGATGATGTAGAGCGCGAGCATCTGCTGGCGCTTGTACTCGTGGATGCGCTTGACCTGGACGTCGATGATGGCGTTGGAGGGAATGGTCACGCCCTGCTCGAGCGCCATGAACTGGCGCATGATGGCCTTGGCCTCGACCTTGGTGGCGGCCAGGCGCTCAAGAACGTCCTTGTCGTCGGCGAACTTGGCGAGTTTGCTCAGATCGCCGGTGCTGCGCCAGTCGGTGCCGATCACATCGTCGAGCAGGCTGGCGAGCGCGGGGTTGGCCCCATGGATCCAGCGGCGGAAGGTGATGCCGTTGGTCTTGTTGGAGAACTTCTCGGGATAGATTTCGTAGAACGGATGAAGCTCGGTGTCCTCCAGGATCTTGGTGTGGAGGGCGGCTACGCCGTTGATGGAGAAGCCAAAGTGGATGTCCATGTGGGCCATGTGGACGGTATCGTGTTTGTCGATGATGTCGACGCGCGGGTCATCGTGCTCGGCCTTCGCGATCTCATCGAGCTTGACGATAATGTCGGCGATGGCAGGGGAGACCTTCTGTAGGCTGGCGAGCGGCCACTTCTCGAGCGCCTCGGCAAGAATCGTGTGGTTAGTGTAGGCGACCATGGAGCGTACGATGGTCACGGCCTCGTCAAACTCGATGCCATGCTCGGTGGTGAGCAAGCGAATGAGCTCGGGAATGACCATGGTGGGGTGCGTGTCGTTGATCTGGACAACGGCGTAATCGGCCAGATCGTGCAGGTTGCTGCCGCGCTCGACGGCCTCGTCGATCAGGAGCTGGGCGGCGTTGCTCACCATGAAGTATTCCTGGTAGATGCGAAGCAGGCGGCCCTGCTCGTCGGAATCGTCGGGGTAGAGGAACAAGGTGAGGTTCTTGGCGATCTCGGTCTTGTCGAAGTCGATGGAACTGCCGGGGACCAGGCCGTCGTCGACGCTCGCCAGGTCGAACAGGCGCAGGCGGTTCTTGGTGGACTGGCCGTAACCGGGCACATCGATGTTGACGAGCTTGGAGGTAACGGCAAAATCGCCGAACTCGACGGTGTAGGAGTGGTCATCGTCGACTAGGATGTCCTGCTCACCGAGCCACTCGTCGGGGACGGCCTTCTGCTGGTTGTCGACAAAGCGCTGACGGAACAGACCGTAGTGATAGTTGAGGCCCACGCCATCGCCGGTCAAGCCCAGCGTGGCGATGGAATCCAGGAAGCATGCGGCCAAGCGGCCCAGGCCGCCGTTGCCGAGTGACGGCTCGACCTCGAATTCCTCGATCTTGTTGAGGTCGTGACCTGCGGCGGTGAGCTGGTCCTTAACCTCGTCGTAGATGCCGAGGTCGATCATGTTGTTGATGAGCAGCTTGCCGATCAAAAATTCGGCGGAAATGTAATAGAGCTTTTTCTTGCCGTTGTTGAGCGGGCAGGCGGCGGAGCGCTCCTGCACGAGTTTGACCAGCAGCTTGTAAATGCGACGGTCGTCGAGCTGCTCGAGCGAGGTGCCAAAAGACTGCTCGGCGAGTTCCATGAGGTTAATTTGGGGCATGTTTTCTCCTGTGATGG
>CATVQO010000200.1 GCA_958346165.1 uncultured Collinsella sp.
AGGCTCTCGAGCATATCGTGGGTGTAGGCGTCGGTGCCCATGCACACGGGGATGCCGCGGCGGAAGAACTCGAGCACGGGGGCGCAGCCCACGGCGTTTCCCATATTGGATTCGGGGTTGTTGACCAGCCAGGTGCCGGACTCCTTGACGATATCCATCTCGGCGGGCGTCACATGGATGCAGTGGCCGAGCATGGTGTCGGGACCGAGCAGGTTGTGCTGCAGCAGGCGCTCGACGGGGCTGATGCCGCCGCGGTTGAGGCGGGAGTCCCACACATCGTTCATGCCCTCGCACACGTGGATGTGGAAGCCGGTCAGGCCATTGTTGGCCTCGGCCATCTTATCCATGGTCTCGTCCGACAGCGTAAAGGTGGCGTGACCGCCAAACATTGCGGCGATCATGTGGTTGTCGTTATCGCGACGCTCCTTGGCGGCCCACTGGGCAAACTCGGCGTTCTCGGCAATAGCCTGATCGCACTTTTCCTGGCCACGGCGGTCGGAAACCTCGTAGCACAGGCACGAACGCATGCCCAGCTCCTGAGCGGCGTCCTTAATGGTAAAGAGGCTGCCCGGAATCTCGCAGAAGCTCGCGTGGTGATCGAAGATCGTGGTAACGCCATCGCGGATGGAATCCAGAATCGTGGCATAGGCGCTGGCCTTGGTGCCGTCGAGCGTCAGGTTGTCGTCAATCTTCCACCACTGCTGCTCAAGATTCTCCAGGAAGTTGGTGGGGTTGCAGCCCTTAATGGCAAGGCCGCGGGCCAGACCCGAGTAGATGTGGGTGTGGCAGTTGATAAGTCCGGGCATGATGAGGTTGCCCTGGGCGTCGACGTACTCGGCATCCGGGTACTTGGCCTTGAGCTCGCACTCGGGGCCCACTTCGACGATCGTATCTCCGTCAATGGCGACCGCACCGTTTGGAATAAACGGGGTCTGAGCGTTGCGGGTAAAGACGGAACCGTTAGCGACCAGAAGCATAAATGCTCCCTTCAACATCAGAGGCGGGGTTTGACACCTCTGACATGGCGGAAGTGCGAAGCGCCGGCCTACACCGGAAACGGGCCCTCTCCCGTCAACGCTTCACCAAAGGGACAAGCCCTTTGAAGTGCGGCTTGGCGCCGCATGGCGCCGGCGGACGAGGCGATGCGTCCGCCGGCGAATAGCACCGAATCGGTTACTTCTTGCTCTCGGGCAGGACCAGATCCACAGCGGCATCCTTGGCGGCATCGATGTGCTGAGCCACGACCGGCGTCTGCGGAAGGATCAGGTTGAGCACGATGGCCATGATGGCGGTGGGGGTCACGGCGTTGGAGCCGATGACGGTGGACACCCAGGTAGGCATACCCTCGCCGGCAAGGCAACCGCTGGCCATCCAGATACCCAGGCCAAAGACGACGGAGGTACCGACGATGGTGGTGGTGCGCTGCGTGAGGCCCTCGCGGGTGAACATGCGCACGCCGTTCATGGTGATGGTGCCAAAGACGCCGACGGTCGCGCCGCCGATGACGGGCTGCGGGATAGCGGAAAGGATGGCAGAGAGCTGCGGGAACAGACCGGCGATGGCAAAGACGGCCGCGATGATCACAAAGACCCACTTGTTGACGACCTTGTTGGAGCAGATGATGCCCACGTTCTGGCCAAGGGCGCTGGTGGGAAGACCGCCCAGCAGGCCGCCGACCATAGAGGTGAGGCCCTGAGACACGATAGCGCCGGAGAGCTCGCGCTCGGTGGGCATACGGTCGATGGAACCAAGGCAGGCAGCGGAGACGTCGCCGATAACCTGGATGGCAACCATGGGGAACACGACAGCGAGGGTAATGCAGACCTCGGGATCAAACTCGAGCGCGTAGGGCATGAGCTTGGGAAGAGCGAAGACCTGAGCGGTGGCGACGCTGGAGAAGTCGATCATGCCAAAGGGGATGGAGACGATCATGCCAACGATCATGCCAAAGAACACGGAGCCCAGCTTGAGCGTGCCCTTGCCAAAGTTGGCGAGCGCAAAGACCACGGCGAAGGTGATAAGAGCGACGCACCAGGCCTGCGGGGTGCCCCACAGCGGCGTGCCCATGCCACCGGCCATGTACTTGACGGCCGTGGGATAGAGAGAGACGCCAATGGAGAAGATGACCGTACCGGTCACGACGGGCGGGAACAGCCACTTGATCTTGCTGTAGGCCAGACCAAAGAGGACCGCAACGGCGCCGCCGACGATCTCGCCGCCCAACAGCGCGCCAAAGCTAAAGCCCGAGGCGCCCATGGCCTGCAGGGCCGGCAGGAACGCGAACGAAACGCCCATGACGATGGGCAGGCCGCCGCCGATGCGACGGAAGGGAGCGAAGGCCTGAAGGGCCGTGTCGATTGCCGAAAGAATGAGGGCGACCTGGATGATGTCGGTGCTCTGCTGGCTATTAAAGCCGTAGACGCCGGCCATGATGACCGCCGGGGTAATGATGCCGGCAAACGATGCCAGTACGTGCTGAAGGGCACACGGGATCATTTCCTTAACGGGAGGCATGCCTTCGCGAGTGAACAGGGCTTCAGTGCCGTTCGTAACCGTCTCCTGGGTCATTTGACCACCAATCCTCGAAATAGTTGTTTTCGCATCTAACGCTCTATTGTGACGCAGTGCGGGGTTGAGGTTGTGCCTTCATTGCATATCGTATTAAAGATGATTCTCATTCTCAATAATAATTTTTTGTTATCAGACTATTCTTGAGCTGAGACAATGCATTTCCGCAGGTCAAGAAAGTGTCTGGTCAAAATAACATCTAACATTTCTTTTGGTCAACCGTTTACCGCTAAATTCCTACCGTTCGTCTGCATTACGCAATGTACCTGCGGATATACGAGATGATGAGCGGCGTGTTACCATGATAAAAAATTGTTATGAACATTTCCGATTTCACCCCAAGGAGTTGCCCGTGAACGAGACCGTACGTCGCTTTTTGCCGATGGTCGATTTCCTGGAGCAGATACTCGGTAAGAACAGCGAAATCGTGCTGCACGATTTCTCAGATCCCGACCACGCCATCGTCGATATTCGCAACGGCATCGTGAGCGGCCGCAAGGTCGGCGGTCCCGCCACCGATCTGGCACTCAAGATCATGCACGACGCCAAGTATCGCGACCTGCCGTTTATTACGGGCTACGAGGGCCGCGGTGCCGGTGGCAAGACGTTGGAGTCGGCGACGTACTTTATCCGCGAGAATGACGAGATCGTCGGTATGCTCTGCGTCAACACCGACCTCTCGACCGTGCGCTCCATCAACGCCATGGCGCAGCAGCTCATGGCGTGCTTCGACGCGGCGCCGACGCGCACGGAGCCCGCCCCTATCGAGGTCGAAAGCCTTTCGGAGTCCACACAGGAGCTCATCGACCGCAGCATTGCCGAGTTGCTGAGCGCGCGCGGGCTGGATGTAGCGTCGCTTGGTCAGGGCGACCGCGTGGACGTCATTCGCCACCTCAACGGCAACGGGGTGTTCATGCTCAAGGGCGCCGTGGCCTGCGCCGCCACCGCGCTGGGCATCTCGGAGCCCAGCGTCTACCGCTACCTGCAAAAAGT
>CATVQO010000201.1 GCA_958346165.1 uncultured Collinsella sp.
CTGTCATGTTTGGCGCGAGTGCGCTCAAGCTGGTCAAGTACTTCATCAAGGGCGGCACGTTCGGTGCCAACGAGGTCGCTATCCTGGGCGTGGGCTGCGTTGTGGCCTTTGTGGTTTCGCTCATCGCCATCAAGTGGCTCATGGGCTTCGTCCGCCGTCACGACTTCAAGTGCTTCGGTGTCTACCGCATCATCCTGGGCATCGTAGTGCTCGCATACTTCTTCGTTCTGGAGCCTATGCTCGGCCTCTAACTTAGTCGACACTGCGCGGCGGCCAGGGCGACAACTTGTCATTCAAAGGGGGTGGCATGACCAAAAGGTCTATGCCGCCCCCTTTTCATGCCAATTTGTTCGCCCTGACCGTCGCTCGCTGCTGCTGCCATGACATCGGCGGTTTCGTGATTGCCAATAGATTGGTGCAGACTAACCTGACCCCATTGCACCAAATCCGCTGGGGCGAGCCTGACGGTGACGCACGGAGTCGTGGTGTGATTTGCGTCGGTGTCCGCGCGGCTCGGTATACTGGTACGGCTCAAACTATGGCGCTGCCCGCAGGCGCGCCGTCCGTCAGATGAGGAGTCGCCCATGACCCAGCCCTTGCCCTGGGAAAAGAATGTCGCGGTACCTGTGCCGCCCGCGCCGGAACCCGTGCCGCTCGATGCATACACCGCCCCTGCTGCGCCGGAGCCCGAGCTCGTTCCGCTCGACATCTACGACGCTCCCGCGCCGGCGCCCAAGCCCGCCAAGCCGCTCGTCGACATCGACAGCCTTAATCCCGCTCAGCGCGAGGCGGTCCTGACCACCGAGGGCCCGCTGCTGGTCCTTGCCGGCGCCGGCTCGGGCAAGACCCGCGTCTTGACCTTCCGTATCGCACATATGCTCGGCGACCTGGGCGTTAAGCCCTGGCAGATCCTTGCCATCACGTTTACCAACAAGGCCGCGGCCGAGATGCGTGAGCGTCTGGCGGCACTCATCCCCAGCGGTACCCGCGGCATGTGGGTGTGCACCTTCCATGCTATGTGCGTGCGCATGCTGCGCGAGGACGCTGACCTGCTGGGCTACACCGGTCAGTTCACCATCTACGATGACGATGACTCAAAGCGCATGGTGCGCGACATTATGCAGGCGCTCGGTATCGAGCAAAAGCAGTTCCCCATCAACATGATCCGCAGCAAGATCAGCTCGGCCAAAAACGCCATGATCGGCCCCGAGGACATGCTCAAATCCGCCGACAGCCCCAATGACAAAAAGGCCGCGCAGGTCTACCTGGAGCTGGAACGCCGCCTGCGCGCCGCCAACGCGATGGACTTCGACGACCTGCTCGTGCGCACGCTCGAGCTGCTGCGCACCCGCCCCGAGGTGCTCGACAAGTACCAGGAGCGCTTCCGCTACATTAGCGTCGACGAGTATCAGGACACCAACCACGTCCAGTACGAGATCGCCAACCTGCTGGCCGCCAAGTACCAAAACCTCATGGTCGTAGGCGACGATGACCAGTCCATTTATAGCTGGCGCGGCGCCGACATCACCAACATCCTGGACTTTGAGAAGGACTTTAAAAACTGCAAGACCGTTAAGCTGGAGCAGAACTACCGCTCCACGGGCCATATCCTGAGCGCCGCCAACGCCGTGGTGCGTCACAACTCGCAGCGCAAGGACAAGCGCCTGTTTACGGCCGAGGGCGACGGCGAGAAGATCCAGGCCTTCCAGGCAAGCGATGAGCGCGACGAGGGCCGCTGGATTGCCGGCGAGATCGAAAAGCTGCACTCCAAGGGCACGAGTTACGACGATATCGCCGTGTTCTACCGCACCAACGCCCAGTCGCGTATCCTCGAAGATATGTTCCTGCGCGCAGGCGTGCCCTACAAGATTGTGGGCGGCACGCGATTCTTCGACCGTGCCGAGATCCGCGACGTCATGGCCTACCTCAAGATGATCGTGAACCCGGCAGACGAGATGAGCGTCAAGCGCGTCATCAACACGCCGCGCCGCGGCATCGGCTCCACCTCGATCCAAAAGATCGAGCAGCTGGCGCGCGACAACCGTTGCTCGTTCTTCCAGGCCTGCGAGATCGCAACAGCCGAGACGGGCATGTTTAGCGCCAAGGTGCGCAATGGCCTGTCGAGCTTTGTGTCGCTGGTGCGCGAGGGTCGCCGCATGGACGGCGAGCTCAAGGACGTTGTCGAGATGATTGTCGATAAGACGGGCCTGCTGCAGGCTTTCCGCGCCGAGGGCACCATGGAGTCCGAGAGCCGCGCCGAGAACATCCAGGAATTCCTGGGTGTCGCTGCCGAATTTGAGGAGACGCACGAGGATATCGAAGGCACGCTCGAGAGCTTGGAAGAGCTGCGCGCTGCTGGTGTTGCCGATGTGCCCGCCGACGTTGAGCCCGAGCCCGTTGTGGTGAGCGCGCCTGCGCCCGAGCCCGGCTCGTCTGCGCCCGTGTCTTCGTTTGAGGCGCTCGTTGGCGCGCGTGATGCCGCGGGTTCCAATCCGCTCGACAGCCTGGCGGCCCCGGCGCTCTCGCCGCAGGATGCCCTGGCTGCCGCCATCGCGGGCAACGCCTATGCCGCGCCGACAGAGCTGCCGGTGGGTGCCGTACATGCCGACGAGATCGAGCGCACCTACGGCCCGCTCACCTGCAAGGCGCTGCCTGCACTCATGGAGTGGCTGGCTCTGCGCTCCGACTTGGATTCCCTGGCCGGCGAGACGCATGCCATCACTATGATGACCATCCACTCCGCCAAGGGCCTGGAGTTCCCGGCGGTGTTCGTGGCCGGCATGGAGGAAGGCATCTTCCCGCACGTGCACGACTTTGGCGGTAGTGACGATCCGGGCAAGCTCGAGGAGGAGCGTCGCTTGGCCTACGTCGCCATCACGCGTGCTCGCAAGCGCCTGTTCTTGACTTACGCCGCTACGCGCCGCACCTACGGCTCGACCTCTGCCAACCCGCGCTCGCGCTTCCTCAACGAGATTCCGTTTGAGGACATCGAGTTTAGCGGTATCGGTTCTGCCGGTTTTGAGGGCACGGGCTGGGAGAAGCGCGGCGACCGTCACGGCACGTTTGGCTCGGGTATGGGCTCGGACATGTATGGCGGCAAGGTGTTTGGCTCGCATACGCGCTCGACCGGCGGCTCTGGATCGCGCAGCGGATCGAGCTTCGATGACTTCTTTGGCGGCAGCACTTATGGCACCGAGCGCCATCGTGGGGTCTCGCCCGACGCCGGCCGTGTTGCCTCGACCTTTGGCTCGGGCGCGCCGCGAGCCAAAAAGCCGTCATCCAAGGTATCGCCAACGGTGGAACGCAAGGTCGATCGCGCCAGCGCATCGCAGGACTTTGCCGCGGGCGATACCGTGAGCCATAAGACCTTTGGCACGGGTACCGTGCTCTCGGTCGCTGGAGACATGATCGAGGTTCAATTCGAAAAGACCGGCCAGACCAAAAAGCTAATGAAAGGCTTTGCTCCGATCGTCAAGCTGTCGTGATCCCGGCGGACCTGGGCGGGCGTATGGGGCAACATCGATCGCGAGTTCCGCACGCAAAGGAG
>CATVQO010000202.1 GCA_958346165.1 uncultured Collinsella sp.
TGATGGCCCGCCACATGTTTGGCGGGCCTTTGGTTATTTGACGAAAGGATCGCAGCCATGAGCGAGTACGATTCCCAGCGTCCCCAGGATGCGGGCAACGCCGGCGAGACCCAGCAGCAGCCGCGTGTGCAGGTGGAGTCGACGCCTGCCGGCAGTAACATTCCCTACGTGCAGGCCTACGACACGCAGACCGGCAAGCCGCTGGGTGGCCAGCAGGTCGTGAACAAGCACACGGTGGTCAAGACCAAGACCAAAAAGCTGCCGATCTTTATTACGGCGCTTGCCGGCTGTGCCTGCGGAGCCCTGCTGGTCATTGCGCTCATTATGAGCGGCACGCTTGATATCGGTGGCGGCAAGAATGCCGTGACGGCGGGCGCTTCGGGTTCGTCGACGCAAAAGATCACGATCGACTCCGAGGACACCACGCTGGCCGAGGCCGTTTCTGCCAAGGCATTGCCCTCCGTGGTTTCCATCACCGCCACTTCGAGCGGCAGCCAGAATGGCTCGCTTTCGCAGTCTGCCGACGAGTCGGACAGCTCGGGCAGCGTCGGTTCGGGCGTAGTGCTCGATACCGAGGGCCACATCCTCACCAACAACCACGTGGTCGATGGTTACGACCAGTACGTGGTGACCATGGACGATGGCACCACCTATGAGGCCGAGTTCGTGGGCAACGATGCCTCGAGCGACCTGGCCGTCATCAAGCTTAAGGACGCCGACGCTTCCAAGCTCACGCCGATCGAGATGGGTGATTCCTCCAAGCTTAACGTGGGCGAGTGGGTCATGGCAATCGGTTCGCCGTTCGGTAACGAACAGTCTGTCTCTACGGGCATTGTGTCGGCGCTGTATCGCTCCACGGCCATGAGCTCTACCAGCGGTAACACCATCTATGCCAACATGATTCAGACCGATGCCGCCATCAACCCAGGCAACTCCGGCGGCGCGCTCGTCAACGACAACGGCGAGCTCGTGGGTATCAACTCGCTCATCGAGAGCTACTCGGGCTCCAGCTCGGGCGTGGGTTTTGCCATTCCGGTCAACTATGCCAAGAACATTGCCGACCAGATCATCGACGGCAAGACGCCGGTGCATCCGTACATGGGCGCTACGCTTTCGAGCGTCAACGCGCTCAACGCCCGTACCAACAAGCTGAGCACCGATAGCGGCGCGTATGTGGCGAGCGTCGTTGAGGATGGCCCTGCTGCCAAGGCTGGCATCCAAGAGGGCGATGTCATTACCAAGCTGGACGACGACGAGATCACGAGCGCCGATGGCCTGATCATTGCGCTGCGCAGCCACGAGGTGGGCGAGAAAGTCGAAATCACGCTCATGCGCGGCAAGGAAGAGAAGAAGGTCACGGTTGAGCTGGGCTCCGATGAGGAGCTGCAGAACCAGCAGCAGGACGACAGTTCGACCGACACCGGCAACGGCGGTATTACCGACGAGCAGCTGCGCCAGTACCTGGAGGAGCTGCTAGGCCAGCAGGGCCAGGGCCAGGGCTACGGCCAGGGTTTCTAACGAGCTGTATCGCACATACCGATGCCAGAGGGGCTGTCCCATCAACGCGGGACAGCCCCTCTTTTCTTATTGATCCGTTGGGGACGGAGGAAAACGGATCACTTGGGGCTGACAAGAGGCCTGGTTCGTAATGGTCTGAACTAACTGTCCACCCCAGTCTGGCGGCTGCCGATTCGGTGCGGTTTGAGACCGCTATTCGGCCTCATTGCGACCGGTGGTACTCTAGTATCCGTTTGAAATCGAGCGAAGGAGTGCCGCTATGGAGCAATCGAGCCTGTTTGGTGACGGCGTGGACATCGATACCGAAACGCCCGCGAGTGCGGATGCCGCTGCACCGACCGATGCCCGTGCCCAGGCGGCAGCACGTGCGGCCGAGCTGCGCCACGAGCTCGATTACCACGCCTATCGCTACTACATGCTCGATGCGCCCGAGATCACGGACGCTGCCTTTGACAAAATGCTCGTTGAGCTGCAGGAGATCGAGGCTGCCTACCCCGATTTGGTAACGCCCGACAGCTATACCCAGCGTGTGGGCGGCTACGTGAGCGAGCAGTTTACGTCGGTCACGCATATGGCGCGCATGTATTCCATGGACGATGCCATGGATCTGGACGAACTTGACGCGTGGCTCCAACGAACCGAGGATGCGCTCGGCGCAGGTAGCGTCACCTATACCTGCGAGCTCAAGATTGACGGCTTGGGCGTTGCGCTTACCTATCAAAACGGCACCTTCGTGCGCGCGGCCACGCGCGGCGATGGCACCACGGGCGAGGACGTGTCGCTCAACGTGCGCACCATCAAGGATGTGCCCATGCACCTGTCCGAGCCGGCGCTCGCCCACATGGGTGCCGACCGCGAGCGTACCATCGAAGTACGCGGCGAGGTCTATATGCCCAAGGGCAGCTTTGTTCGTCTGAACGACGAGGCCGATGCCGAGGGTCGCGACCCCTTCGCTAACCCGCGCAACGCTGCCGCCGGTAGCCTGCGTCAGAAGGATCCCAAGGTCACGGCGCGCCGCGACCTCGCCACCTTTATCTATGCCATCGCCGATACCGACCCGCTGCACGTCCACAGCCAGCGCGAGTTCCTCGATTGGCTGCGCAGCGCCGGCTTTAGCGTCAACCCCAACGTGGCACGCTGCGCCACGCCGGCCGAGGTTCACGAGTTCTGTGCCCAGGCGCTCGAGCATCGCGGTGATCTGGATTATGACATCGACGGCGTAGTCGTAAAGGTTGACAGCTTCCAGCAGCAACTCGACCTGGGCTTTACTGCCCGCGCACCGCGCTGGGCCATTGCCTTTAAGTTCCCGCCCGAGGAAAAGCAGACCGTCCTGCGCGAAATCCGCATCCAGGTGGGCCGCACCGGTGTGCTCACGCCGGTCGCCGAGTTCGACCCAGTGACGGTTGCCGGCTCCACCATCGCGCGCGCCACGCTGCACAATATCGACGAGATCCGTCGCAAAAACGTGCGCGAGGGCGACACCATCATCGTGCACAAGGCGGGTGACGTGATCCCCGAGGTCGTGGGGCCGGTGCTCGACAAGCGCCCGGCCGATTCGGTCGACTGGCACATGCCCGAGGTCTGCCCCGTGTGCGGCAGCCCCGTGGTCCACGAGGACGGCGAGGTTGCCTACCGCTGCGTGTCCATCGACTGCCCCGCGCAGCTCAAGGAGCGCCTGCTCCATTGGGTGAGTCGCGGCTGCATGGACGTCGACGGCCTGGGCGACGAGATCGTCGACAAGATGATTGCCGCCGGCCTGATCCACGATGTCGCGGACTTCTACCAGCTCACGGTCGACGACATCGCAGGCCTGGACACGGGGCGCACCTATGCCAGCTCCAACAGCAAAAAGGGCGTCAAGAAGGGCGACCCCATTCCGGTAGGCCTCAAGACGGCCGAGAAAATCATCGCCGAGCTCAACAAGTCCAAGAGCCAGCCGCTCGGTCGCGTGCTGTTTGCCCTGGGTATCCGCCACGTGGGCAAGAGCGTGGGCGAGGTCATCGCCGAGCGATTCCTGTCGATTGACAA
>CATVQO010000203.1 GCA_958346165.1 uncultured Collinsella sp.
CGTCAGCGTTGAACATGAGCTTAGGCACAAAGAGCATAACCCCCGACAGGTCTTGCGGCAGCTGTTCCAGGATGTCGCTCGCGACGATGAGGCCGGTCACGTCCACGTTGCCGCCAAAGTAGCGGTTCTTGATGGCCGTGACAGTGCCGGCAAGGCCCTGTGGGGACTCCACGAAGCGCGCCACGGTATCGCGAGCGCTGGCGCCCGAAAGACATACCAGGCGCTGGTCGCGGGCGGTCATAGCCTTGCGAACGCTGGTAAGGCGTTCGGCGTCGGCGGCAAGGACATCGTCTGTCTCGTCCAGATACGAGCGGATCATGCCGATGCCGTCGTAGTACTGCGGGTAGCCGTCGTAAAAGTCCGCCTCGGGCGGCTCGATGCCGGCGTCCAGGTAGAACTCGTCGCTCATCTGGAAGGTGTGGCGGCCAAAGCGCTCGAAGGCACGGTCCTGGAAGGGCCGGATCATGGCAATGGTTTCGCGCGCGAGCTCGGGCTTGTCGCTGTAGGACCAGCTAAAGCGGTTCTGGTGCTTGGTAAAGCCTAGCGGCACAATGCCCAGGCTGGTGATTTGCTCGTGCTCCTCGCAAAAGCGCAGCGTCTTTTCCAGCTCCTCGCCGTCGTTCATGCCGGGGCACAGCACGATCTGCGCGTGAATCTCGATGCCGGCGGCCATGATGGCCTCGAGTACGTCCATGCCGCGCTGGGCGTTGCGGCCCATCATACGGCGGCGGACATCGGGGCTCACGGCGTGAACCGACACGTTCATCGGACTCATGTTGCGATCGATGACGTTTTGCACGTCCTCGTCGGAAAGGTTCGTGAGCGTGACAAAGTTACCCTGTAAAAAACTCAGGCGGTAGTCGTCGTCGCGAATGTAGAGCGTGGAGCGGCCGCCCTTGGGCAGCATCGTCATAAAGCAGAATACGCAGGCGTTGACGCAGGTACGCATGCCGTCGAAGATGGGGCCATCGAACTCAAGGCCCCAGTCCTCGCCGGGAAAGCGATCGAGCTCCACAGGGGTGACGGAGCCGTCGCGCGGGTCGAGAACCTCAAGTTCGACGGTGTCCTCGTCGGCCTCCCAGAGCCACACGATCATGTCGGTGAGTGCCTCACCGTTGACCGTGAGCACGCGCATGCCCGGCTCGATACCCACATCCCACGCGGGCGATTCGGGACGCACGTTCTTAACGAGCGCGCCCTCACCCGGCTCGGGGTCGCGGCTGCGCCCGTAATCGGCCACCTCGGCGGCGTATGCGGGTACGGTCTGGTCCATGGTTAGCGGCAAAGCTCCTTGATGCGCGTGACGGCGCGTTCGATGTGTTCTTGTGGGGTGGAGGCTCCGGCAGTGATGCCGATGTGGTGAGCGTCGGTAAACCACGCGGCCTGGAGCTCGGAAGCTTCCTCGATGTGATACGTGCGCTCGCAGGCGTCTGCGCAAATCTGCGCCAGGCGGCGGGTGTTGCCCGAGTTCTTGCCGCCCACCACGACCATGCAGTCGCAGCGGTTGGCAAGTGTGGCTGCTGCCTGTTGACGCTCACTCGTGGCGGCGCAGATGGTGTTGATCACGCGCAGCTCCTGCACGCGCGGGGTGATAGCGGCCACGACCTCGGCGAGGTTCTGCGCGGTCTGGGTGGTCTGCACGACGAGGCCTACCTTGCCCTTGAACGACAAGGCGTTGGCGTCGGCGGCACAGCTCACGACCAGCGCATCAGTGCCGGCGTGGCCCAGAATACCCTCAACCTCGGGGTGACCTGGCTCGCCTACGACCACCACGCGGTAGCCCTCGCGCACCAGGCGCTCGGCTGCCATATGGACCTTCTTCACGTAAGGGCAGGTGGCGTCGACGACGTTAAGGCCACGCTCGCGAGCGGCATCGATCACCTGCGGCACCACTCCGTGCGCGCGAATGATTACGGTGCCCGATGCGGCGTCGTCCAGGTTCTCGGCCAGGCCAACGCCTGCCTCAGCAAGCTCGCGCACCACGATGGGGTTATGGATGAGCGGACCCAAGGTATGGACCTGAGTGCACTCCCCTGCCTGCGGCGCGGCGGCTAGCGCCATATCGAGCGCACGCTGTACGCCGTAGCAAGTACCGGCGTGGGCGGCGATCTCGATGGTAGGCGCGGTTGCCTGGTCGGACGCAGTCGCGGCGGTGTTCGTCACATTCTCGCTCATGGCTAGAACCTGCCCGGATGCTCGGCGCACAGCTCGTCTCGCATAGCGTAGACGCGGTTCATGGCCTCGGACTCAAACCATTCCAGGCGCTCCGTGCGTTTAAGCCCGGCCGGTGCGTCGGAAAGCGAGACGGCCTTGCCGGCGCGGATCCAGCATTTCTTGGGACGCATGATCTTTTTTCCCGCGGGCGTGATGTCGGACCAGCCGCAAATGGCGAGCGGGTTCACAGGTGCCTTGCCCATCTGAGCGATGAGCGCAAAACCGCCGTGGACCTCGGGCTTGATCTCGCGCGAGCGGATGCGCGTGCCCTCGGGGAAGATCAGGACGTCCTCGCCGCGCTGCAGCGCATGCTGGGCGGCGCGCAGGCACTTCATATCGGCAGTACCACGCTCCACGGGGATGCCGCCTACGCGGCTAAAGGCCCAGCGCACAATCTTGCTCTTGGCGAACTCGGACTTAAAGATGGGACGAATGCGGCGGCCCCCAAAGAACAGCGCCGTCTCCACGGCCAAGAGCTCGGCCATCGAGGTGTGGTTGCAGATGACCACACTGCCGCGGCCTTCCTGGCGCTCAAACAGCAGATCGGCGTCCTCGACCTTCCAGCGCCACATGAGCTTGGAGAAAGCCCAAAGGATTGCCATGACCACGAAGACGGTGCCGCGGATGAGTGCGGGAAACTCGGCATACGGGGCGTTGTAATAGTCCTCGGGCGTCTGCTTAAACAGGCGCATGGGCTACCTCCTTTGGTTGATGAGGTCCTCGATAATGTGGACGACCTCGTCGATGGTGTGGGCGGTGGAGTCGACATGCACGGCGTCCTCGGCGGGCACGAGCGGTGCGACCTCGCGGCTGCTGTCGAGTTTGTCGCGCTGCTTGAGGGCGTCGAGGGTTTCGTCGACCTCGGCCTCGAGCTGCTCTTCGGTGAGCGGCTGGGCGTCGTTTTGGTGGCGCTGCAGCACACGGCGACGGGCACGCTCGCGCGGGTCGGCAGTCAGGAAGACCTTGACCTGTGCGTTGGGGAACACGACGGTGCCGATGTCGCGACCCTCGGCGACGATATCGCGGTCCTCGGCGGCGCGGCGCTGGTGGATGAGCATGGCGGCGCGCACGCCCGGGTAGGCCGAGACCTTGGAGACGTTGGCGTCCACCTGCGGGGTGCGGATGGCAGCCGAGGCGTCCTGGCCGTCGATGGTCAGGCGCGTGTCCTCGCCTGTGCCGTTGGTAAAGCGAATCTCAATCTGCTCGGCGAGGGCGTCGATGGCCGCCTCGTCGTTCAGGTCGATGCCGCGGTCGAGCGCGGCGAAGGTGACGGCGCGATACATGGCGCCCGTGTCGAGCTTGTTAAAGCCCAGCTGGCGGGCGATCT
>CATVQO010000204.1 GCA_958346165.1 uncultured Collinsella sp.
CAAATACCAAAGACCGGCACCTTGCCGATCAGCTGCTGCACCTGCTCGTAGGTCTCCACCACGGCATCGGGGTCGCCGGGGCCGTTGGACAAAAAGACGCCATCAGGATTCATGTCGAGCACCTGCTGGGCGGGCGTATCCCACGGCACGACGGTGAGGTCGCAGCCGGCACGGACCAGGCCCTCCAGAATACCGCGCTTCACACCGCAGTCGTAGGCGACCGCTTTGTGACGGGCAGGAGCGGCAGCCACAAGCGCAAAGCCATGCGTGGCAGGCAGGTCGGCGGCCACAAACTCGTGAGGCGCGGGACAGCTCACGGTCTTGACCAGGTTCTCGCCCACCAGCGTGGGCGCTGCGTCCAGACGCTCGGCGAGCTCGTCGACGTCGAAGATCTCTGTCGAGATAATGCCCATCTTGGAACCATTGTCGCGCAGATGGCGCACCAGAGCGCGGGTGTCGACACCCTCGATAGCGACGATGCCGTGAGCGCGCAGGTACTCCGGCACGCTGACGGCCGAGCGCCAGTTAGAAGGCGTGGCGCACATGTCGCGAACGATCATGCCGCGCATAGCCGGAGCGCTCGCAGGGCGCACGGCGTCGCCGGGGAAGGCCGACTGGACATCGGTCTCGTCGATACCGTAATTGCCGATCTGCGGATAGGTCATGGTTACAATTTGGCCGGCATAACTCGGGTCGGTCATGACCTCAAAGTAGCCCTCAAGCGAGGTGTTGAAGCAGACTTCGCCGGTCGCGGTGCCCTCGGCGCCGCATGCACGTCCATAAAAAATGGTCCCATCCTCAAGATACAGGATACAGGGACCGCAGGCGCCCTTGCTGGTTTTGGCCAGCATACGCTGGCAAAGCTCGCTGGGCGCGAAGGTGCGGGCGGCAGCGCCCGCGGTATGGTTGTTCGCCATAATTCTCCTTCCCGGTCTCACAGGACCGGCTTAAAGGTGTGTAGTTAGGCCTCGCGGTATTGTAACCGCAAGCATGCCTCATGGCGTTAATTTCATCGAAATGTTTACGAAATGATAATTATGACTTTCTATGCATAATGATTTTTTAATCCCCGTCCCGGAAAAATCATCCCGCGGGGCTTGTGGCTCACGCGGGATGATGGCGTCTTATTTTATCTTGTCCTGCTCCAGCAGTTCGGACGGTGTGCGATCGGGCTTGCCGCCGCGGAAAATCTCGCGGCCATGCAGACGATGCTCCAGGTCACGTTCGGCCTTTTCCTCGTCAATCTTGGTCTGGCTCACCACCGGGTCCTCAATCAACGACGACACCGAGTTCACCTGTTTTTGAATGCGCTCGGCAATGGTGTCGTCCATGCTTACGATGCGCATCTTCCAGTCGATACTCGTGGCGTTGGATGAGCTCTTGGTCCACACGAACGTCAAAATGGCGCTCTGATGACCCCGCGCGGGAAACATGCCAAAAAAGGAATCGTGCTGAATGTTGCTATCCTCGTCGATATAGGCGTGAACGTTATACACCACGCGGTCAATCTTGTCGTTGAGCAGGGCGTTGGTCGCAAGCGCCGCGGCCTGGATCTGCCCGTTGGACAGCAGCTCGAGCTCATTGGCAGACGATGTGTCCAACACCGTCACCTCGACCGTGCCCGTACGCTCATCAGCTTCATCGACGGTAAAGTCGAGCGGGAACTGCGTAAAGCCGTTACCCCACTCAAGGCCGCCCTTGAGCGCGGTCGAGACGGTATCCACCGAAACGCTCTCGGACAGGTTGGCGGTATTCAGACGGCGCATCACGCCGTAGCCGATCTGCATGCCCACGATCAGCACCAGAATACCGATGACCACGGCCATCGCGGTCTTCGTAATGGTATGGCTCACCTGCGAGCCCGAAGGATCGTCCTCGGACAGCGGGTCGATATGTTTTGCCTGGCTCGCGCGGTCCTCACTGCGCAGCTGCGCTAGCGCCGCTTTGTCACCGCGCTTGGCCGCAGCCTCCTTCTCACGCATGCGCTCGGTTCGCTTTTTGGCAAGCGTGGGATCCAAGACACCGGATGCATCGATTTCGGAGAATAACTCCGTCACTTCTTCCGGAGTCAAAGGGTTCTTGTCAGCCATAAACTTCCTGTCATATCAATCAGTCGAGCTCGTGCGCACGCGCACCTTCGAACTGCATTCGATAGTAACGGGCATAGGTGCCGCCACGGGCGAGAAGCTCCTCGTGCGTGCCACGCTCCACAACGCGACCATGCTCAACGGTCGCAATCTCATCGGCATGCTTAATGGTCGAAAGACGATGGGCGATGATAATCGTGGTGCGGCCGCGTGCCAGCTCTTCGAGTGACTCCTGCACCGCCTCCTCGCTCTCGTTATCCAAAGCACTCGTCGCCTCGTCCAAAATCAGGATCTTGGGGTTCTTGAGAAACACGCGCGCGATGGCAACGCGCTGTTTCTGTCCGCCCGAAAGACGGCTGCCGCGCTCGCCCACGACCGTGTCATAGCCCTGTGGAAGCGACTCGATAAAGGCATCGATGTTGGCGCGACGGGCGGCCTCGGCGATCTCCTCTGTCGTAGCGCCCGGCTTGCCGTAGGCGATGTTCTCGCCGATTGTTCCGTCAAACAGGTAGACATCCTGCTGCACCAGGCCGATGGCGCGGCGCAGGCTCTGCTGCGTCACATCGCGCACGTCCTGGCCGTCGATGCTAATGGATCCGGCAGCCACGTCATAAAAGCGCGGCAGCAGCGAACAGGTCGTGGACTTGCCACCGCCCGAAGGGCCAACCAAAGCGATGGTCTGACCGGGCTTGATGGACAGATTCATATGGTCGATAACGGGACGCTCTTCGGCATCGCCCTCGCCCAGCTCAACGTCCTCGTAGTTAAAGCACACGTCGTGATAATCCACGGCGCCGGCGGTCACCTGCAGATCCGTGGCGCCCGGCTTGTCCTGGATATCCGGCGCGGTCGAGAGCACCTCGTCCATACGCTTAAAGCCGGCGATAGCCTTCTGATACGTTTCGGCCGAATTGACGAGTGTCTCGAGCGGCGTGCAGAACAGCGAAATATAGAGTGCGAAGGTCGCCATATCGACCGCTTGCAGCTGTCCCTGGGCGACCAGCCAGCCGCCCAGCAGCACCACGATCACATAGAGCACACCCGAGAGCAGGCCATACGTCGCGGTATAGACGCCCATGGCGTGATACATGTTCTCCTTGGACAAAAGGTAGCGGTCGTTAGAGGCACGGAACTTGGCACGCTCGGTCTCCTCGTTGGCAAAGCTCTTGACCACGCGCATGCCCGCCAGAGAATCCTGCAGCTGTGCATTGATGCCGCTGATCTTTTTGCGGTTGTCGCTAAAGACCTCGCGCATACGCATGTTTTGCCAAAACATGATGACCGCAAACGCCGCCGTCACCACGACCATGGCGAGCGCCAGCACCGGGGCGATGGTAAAGAGGATCACAAACGAGCCGATAATCTCGATGCCGCAGATGATGATCCACTCGGGCACATGGTGCGCCGCCTCGCAGATATCGAACAGGTCGTTGACCACGCGGCTCATCATGTC
>CATVQO010000205.1 GCA_958346165.1 uncultured Collinsella sp.
CCGAGCTTGCCCCGGCGGGCTTTTGGCGTTGCGATGCCGGAGGAACAGCATGCTCATTCACCGTATAGCCGCGCAGCTCTACACTGCCGAGGCCTTGCAGACTGTCGAGGCCGGACTCGATGCCGGCGAGGATGTGACGCTGGCCGTGTCGCAGTCGGGTCGCACGCTTATGGCGGCCGCCCAGTTTGCGCGTCGTCCGCGCCCCACGGTCTACATCGTGAGTGGCGAGGATGCGGCCGATCGCGCCGCACGCAGTCTGGCCGCCTATGTGGGCCTGGCGCACGTGTGTCGTTTTCCCGAGCGTAAGGACTATCCGTGGCGCGAGCAGGCGCCCGACGACGCCGTGGTGGCGCAGCGCTGCGAGGCCCTGGGACGCATCGTGCGCGGGGACAACTGCATCATGGTTGCCTCGGCCCGTGCGCTGCTGCGCTGCGTGCCGCCGGTCGAGAGTCGCTATTGGGAGTCCACCACTTTTGCGGTGGGCGAGGAGATTCCCTTTGACGAGGTGCCGCAGCGCCTGGTGGGCATGGGCTACACCAATGCCGGTGCCGCTGATGCGCCCGGTCTGTTCCGCGTTCACGGCGACACCGTCGAGGTGTTTCCCGCGCAGGAAAAGGCGCCCGTGCGCATCGAGTTCTTCGGCGACGAGATCGATCGCATCCGTCGCATGGTGAGCTCAACGGGGCAGACCATCGGCAACGAGGACAGCATCGAGATCTTCCCCTGCCGTGAGCTGGCGCTTACCGACGAGGCCGTCCACAACATGCATGTGGCGCTCTATCGCGCCAGCCAGGACGACAGCAAACTGGCGGCGCTGCTCGAGATGGTGGATGCGCGTATCGTCACGCCCGAGCTCGACCGCTTTTTGCCGGTGATGTACGGCCAGACCGTAAGCCCGTTGGCGCACGTGAGCGGCAAGGCACTCGTGGTGCTGTCCGAGCCGCGCTCGCTGTTCGACGATTGCCTGCGTGCCTACGAGGATATCGAGGCGCGTGCTGGCGAGGCAGGGATTGACCGGCTGGATGGCCTGTATGTACGTGCCCAGCAGCTCGATTTTGGTGCCCAGCAGCGCCTGAACTACGTGAGCCTCATCCGTGCCGGCGGTGCGGTGACGGCCGAGCTCAAGATTGAGCAGCCGGCCATTGCGGGCTCGGACAATCGCTTTATGACGCGCATTCAGGAAGTCGTGGGCAAGCGCTACGCCTGCGTGTTTGCCATCCCCGACCGCGGTGCGCGCGAGTCGATGGAGCTCACCTTTGGCGACGAGGGCATTACCTTTGAGGAATCGCTGACCGCGGCGCCCGAAAATGTCGGCGCTATCGGCGACCGCGTGCGCGTGGCAGCGGCGGATTCCGCCGACCGTGCCGCACGCCAGGAGGCCCATGCTTCCATTCGCGAGCGTAAGGCCGACGCGCTCAACGCCCGCTCGCTCGAGGCGGGCGCCGCGCAGGCTGCCGCCGGCGCTGCCGTGCCCACCATCTCGCGCGGGCGCGTGACCTTTGTTGACGCTGCCCTGCCGCAGGGCGTGGTGGTGCCCGACGCCAATTTGGCCGTGTTCTCGATCGCCGACCTCAATGCCCGCATGGATGCCAACCGCGCGCGCAGCCGCCGCAAGGTTGACATTACGCAGATCACCTTCCCGTTTAAGCCGGGCGACTACGTGGTGCACGCTACCCACGGCATCGCGCTCTTTAGCGAGATCGCGCGCCAGGAAGTGGGCGGCAAGGAACGCGACTACTTTTTGCTGGAATATGCCGATGGCGACAAGCTCTACGTGCCGCTCGAACAGGTCGACCGCATCACGCGCTACGTTGGCCCCGACGGCGACAAGCCGCGCCTGACCAGGCTCAACACCGCCGACTGGACGCGTGCCACCAACAAGGCGCGCAAGAACGCCAAAAAGCTGGCGTTTGACCTGGTCGACCTGTATACGCGCCGCTCGTCGATTACCGGTATCGCCTGTCCGCCCGATACGCCCGAGCAGATCGAGATGGAGGAGAGCTTCCCTTACGACGAGACGCGCGACCAGCTGGAGGCTATCGCCGACATCAAGGCCGACATGGAGGCGCCCAAGCCCATGGATCGCCTGCTCTGCGGCGACGTGGGTTTCGGCAAGACCGAGGTTGCCCTGCGCGCGGCGTTTAAGTGCGTGGACTCCGGCCGTCAGGTCATGGTGCTCTGCCCCACAACCATTCTGGCCCAGCAGCACTACGAGACCTTCTTTGAGCGCTTTGCCCCGTTTGGTCTGGAGGTCGAGGTGCTCAGCCGCTTCCGCACGCCGGCGCAGCAGAAGCGCGCACTCAAGGCGTTTGCCGAGGGCACGATCGATGTGCTCATCGGCACGCACCGCCTGCTTTCGGCCGATGTGAACCCCAAGAACCTGGGCCTGGTGATCATCGACGAGGAGCAGCGCTTTGGCGTGCAGCACAAGGAGCAGCTCAAGAACCTGCGCGAGCAGATTGACGTGCTCACGCTTTCGGCAACGCCCATTCCGCGTACCATGCAGATGGCCACGAGCGGCGTGCGCGACATGAGCCTGATCACCACGCCGCCGACCGGGCGCCGCCCCGTGATCGTGCACGTGGGGGAGTACGACCCCGACGTGGTGAGCGCGGCGATTCGCCTGGAGGTGGGTCGCGGCGGCCAGGTGTACTACGTGTCCAACCGCGTCAAGACCATCGATGACGCCGTGGCGCGCGTGCACGAGGCCGCGCCCGAGGCGCGTGTGGGCGTGGCGCACGGCAAGATGAGCCCGCGCGAGGTCGAGGACGTGATGATCGAGTTCGCGACCAAAAAGATTGACGTGCTCATCGCCACGACCATCGTGGAGAGCGGCATCGACAACGCGACCGCCAACACGCTCATCATCGAGGACTCGCAGCGCCTGGGTCTAGCACAGCTTTACCAGCTCAAGGGCCGTGTGGGCCGTTCTGCCACACAGGCCTACGCGTACTTTATGTTCCCGGGCGAGCTGCCTCTCACCGAGGAGGCGACGGCGCGCCTGACCGCACTTTCCGAGTTCCAGGACCTGGGCAGCGGCATGCGCATCGCCATGCGCGACCTGGAGATCCGTGGTGCCGGCTCGCTTATGGGCGCCGAGCAGCACGGCAACCTGTCGAGCGTGGGCTTTGACCTGTTTACGCAGATGCTGGGCCAGGCGGTGGCCGAGGCGCGCGGCGACGACGATGCCGGCGTGGAGGCGGCGAGCGTGGGTATTAACCTGCCGGCCGATTACTTCTTGTCCGAGGAGTACCTGCCGGCGGTGGACCAGCGCGTGCTCGTGTACCGCAAGCTCGCGGCGGCCGAGGACCTGGAGAGTATTGACGAGGTGCAGGAAGAGACCGAGGCCGCGCATGGCGAGCTGCCGTTGGCGGGACTCAACCTGTTCAATCGCGCGCGCATCCGTATTCGCGGCGAGCGCCTGGGGCTCGAGAGCGTCACGCTCAGCGGCGGACGCATCACGTTTTTGGGCGTCGACGTGCCCAAGAAGGTGGCCTTTGAG
>CATVQO010000206.1 GCA_958346165.1 uncultured Collinsella sp.
GAGAAAACGATTGATATCGCGTCGCCGATCCTGTCGCGCAATGAGCGCCTGGCAGATCAGCTGCGACAGCGATTTAAAGAGACAAACACCTATGTGATCAATGTGCTGTCGAGCCCCGGCTCGGGCAAGACCACCACGATTCTGGGCACCAACGAACGCCTGCGCGACAAGGCCGGCCTGCACTGCGCCGTCATCGAGGGCGACATCGCCTCGGACGTCGACGCCATTACCATGAAGGAAGCCGGCATGCCCGCCATCCAGATCAACACGGGCGGCCTGTGCCACCTCGAGGGCAACATGATCATGGAGGCCGTTGACGCGTTCGACCAGGCGGTGGGTCCGGAAAACATTGACGTCATCTTTATCGAAAACGTGGGTAACCTGGTCTGCCCAGTCGACTTTGACCTGGGCGAGAACCTGTCCATCATGATCCTCTCGGTGCCCGAGGGCGACGACAAACCCATCAAGTACCCGGGCATCTTCCAACACGCCGGCGCACAGCTGCTCAACAAGGTCGACGTGGCTCCGGCTTTCGATTTTGACATGGATAGGTATACTAAGACACTCGATGACCTCAATCCGCAGGCGCCGCGGTTTGCCGTGAGCGCGCGCAAGGGCGAGGGCATGGATGCCTGGTGCGATTGGCTCATCGGGCAGATTGAGCAAGCAAGGGCGTAAGTCGGCCGCCATACGGGCGGGCGTAGCTGCAGAGACATGAGATAGGAGCCTCTTTTGAAGCTCATCATCGCCGAGAAAAACGATGCCGCGCGTCAGATCGCCGAGCGGCTGTCCACGGGCAAGCCCAAAAAGGACAAGGTGTACAACACCGCCATCTACCGTTTTGAGTGGAAGGGCGAGGAGTGCGTGACGATCGGCCTTGCCGGTCACATCCTTGCACCCGATTTTTGCGACAGCGTGCTGTTCGATAAAAAGCTGGGTTGGTATTCGGTCACCGAGGACGGCGAGATGCTGCCGGCCGATATGCCCGATGGCCTGGCCCGCCCGCCGTACGACACCAAGCGCAAGCCGTTCCTTGCCGATGGCATTTCCATCAAGGGCTGGAAGCTCGAGAGCCTGCCTTACCTCACCTGGGCACCCGTCATTAAGCTGCCGGCCGAGAAGGAGCTCATTCGTTCGCTCAAGAACCTCGCTAAAAAGTCCGACAGCGTCATTATCGCCACGGACTTCGACCGCGAGGGCGAGCTGATCGGCTCGGACGCTCTCAACAAGGTGCGCGAGGTTGCGCCCGACTTGCCGGTTGCCCGCGCCCAGTACTCTTCGTTTACCAAGGCCGAGATCACGCACGCCTTCGATAATCTCGTCTCTCTCGACCAGAACCTGGCCGACGCAGGCGAGAGCCGTCAGCACATCGACCTTATCTGGGGTGCGGTGCTCACGCGTTACCTGACGCTCGCCAAGTTTGGCGGCTTTGGCAACGTGCGCTCCGCTGGCCGCGTGCAGACGCCGACGCTCGCCCTGGTGGTCGAGCGCGAGCGCGAGCGCATGGCGTTTGTGCCCGAGGACTATTGGCAGATTCGCGGCATGGGTGCCGCGCAGGGCGCCGCCGAGGACGACCGCTTTAAGATTGCACACAAGACGGCGCGTTTTACCGACAAGGATGCTGCCGAGACGGCGTACGGTCATGTCGACGGCGTCGCGACGGCGACCGTTGCCGCGGTGACCAAGCGCTCGCGTAAGCAGCAGCCGCCCACGCCGTTTGCGACGACCTCGCTGCAGGCCGCCGCCGCGGCCGAGGGCATCTCGCCCGCACGCACCATGCGCATCGCCGAGTCCCTCTACATGGCGGGTCTTATCAGCTACCCGCGTGTCGACAACACCGTGTACCCCGCGACGCTCGATCTGGGCGCCGTGGTGAGCGACCTTGCAAAGATCAACCCGGCGCTGGCGCCCGTATGCAAAAAGGTCCTCGCCGGCCCCATGAAGCCCACGCGCGGCAAGGTCGAGACCACCGACCACCCGCCTATCTATCCCACGGGCGAGGGCGATCCGTCCACGCTCGACGGCGGCCAGCGCAAGCTCTACGACCTCATCGCCCGCCGCTTCCTGGCGACGCTTATGGGTCCTGCGACCATCGAGAACACCAAGCTCGAGCTCGATGTGAACGGCGAGCCGTTCGTGGCTTCGGGCGACGTGCTCGTGACCCCGGGTTTCCGCGAGGCGTACCCGTACGGACTCAAGCGCGACGAGCAGATGCCGCCGCTGGAGCAGGGCGACACGGTCGACGTGTTCGACATTAAGCTCGAGGCCAAGCAGACCGAGCCGCCCGCGCGCTACAGCCAGGGCAAGCTCGTGCAGGAGATGGAAAAGCGCGGCCTGGGCACCAAGTCCACGCGCGCGAGCATCATCGAGCGCCTGTACGCCGTGCGTTACCTCAAAAACGATCCCGTGGAGCCGAGTCAGCTGGGTATCGCCATTATCGATGCGCTGTCGCAGTTTGCCCCGCGCATCACGAGTCCCGATATGACCAGCGAACTCGACGGCGACATGACCCGCGTGGAGCGCGGAGAGGACACCGAAGAGCATGTCGTGACACACTCGCGTGCGCTGCTGGCCGGTGTGCTCGACGAGCTGCTCAAGCATACGCAGGAGCTGGGCGACGCCATCAGCGACGCCGTCACGGCCGATGCGCGCGTGGGCGCCTGCCCCAAGTGCGGCAAAGACCTGGTTATGAAGACGAGCGCCAAGACCCGTGGCAGCTTTATCGGCTGCATGGGCTGGCCCGACTGCGACGTGACCTATCCGGTGCCGAGCGGCGTCAAGGTGAGCCCGCTCGAGGGCGAGGCCGCCGTGTGCCCCGAGTGCGGTGCGCCGCGCATTAAGTGTCAGCCGTTCCGCCAGAAGGCCTTCGAGATTTGCGTGAACCCCACATGCCCCACCAACTACGAGCCCGACCTTAAGGTGGGCGAGTGCAAGGTGTGTGCCGAGGCCGGACGCCATGGCGATTTGATCGCGCACAAGAGCGAGAAGAGCGGCAAGCGCTTTATCCGCTGCACCAACTATGACGATTGCGGCGTGAGCTATCCGCTGCCGGCGCGTGGCAAGCTCGAGGCGACGGGCGAGACCTGTCCCGAGTGCGGCGCCCCCATCGTGGTGGTCAACACGGCGCGCGGCCCGTGGCGCATCTGCGTCAACATGGACTGTCCGACCAAGGAGAAAAAGCCCGCCCGCGGCCGCAAGACTGCGACCAAGGCGAGCACGGCGAAGAAGACCACGGCAGCCAAGAAGACTTCGACCGCCAAGAAGTCGACTACCAAGAAGACTGCCGCGAAAAAGACGACCACCAAGAAGGCGGCCGCCGACAAGTAACCGAGCACATATAGACGCGGCGGGGCCGGGTGCGCTAATGCAAATGCGCACCCGGCCCCACTTCTAAGTTGCGGTGAAATAGGGACTGTTTTTGCTGGCAAAAGGCCTAATTAATCCCTATTTCATCGCAAGTTTTGATCAGTTGTTGGGATTACTTCACCTCGACGGG
>CATVQO010000207.1 GCA_958346165.1 uncultured Collinsella sp.
CCGGTCAGCACGTTGTCGGCTTCCATCTTGGCTTCGGGCGTGGTGGCGCTCACGGCGGCGTTGCGCGCGTTGACCACGGCGGCAAGCGTGTCCTGCTCGTGTTTGGCGTAGCCCTTGACGGTCTCGACCAGGTTAGGGATCAGGTCGTTGCGGCGTTGCAGCTGCGTGTCGATGTTCTGCCAGGCGTTATCAATGCGATTGCGCTTGGTGACCATGTTGTTGTAGATGCCGGCGATGGCGCAGACAATCACAACGACAACAACGATACCGATGATGACGGGAATCATGGTGTCTCCGTTTCGAATGGCCGCGGCGTCTTCCGCCGGCTGCCGTTGGTGTAACGCTACTAGTATACCCGCAACCTTTGGCGATACCGAACTTTCCGGTAAGCGTTATGTTTCCGCCAAGGTGAGGCCATTCGCCAGGGGGTGGGCGATACAGGTGTAAGATATGCGACAGATTAGTGAGCGCTGTCTTTTCCTTGAGGAGGGCGATGCATATGGACCTTCGCATCAAGAAAACCTATCGGGCCCTGTTCGAGGCCTTTACTGAGCTGCTCGAAGAGCATCGGTTTGAGGACGTGACGGTTGCCATGCTGTGCGACCGCGCTATGATTCGTCGGACGACGTTCTACAAGCACTTCCGCGACAAGAACGATTACTTTGCCTTCTATATCGATGAACTCATGTCGGGCCTGCCGCAAAAGCGGGCCGATGCGGATGGCGCGGAGGGCGCCGAGGACGTGCGCGCGCTTCGCCACGAAGTGTTCGCCGATGCCATGGATCTGATCCTGGCGCATGAGCAGCTCATGGATAACATTTTGGCGAGCAGCATGTCGGGTATGCTGACCAGCATGATTTGCGACCGCATCGCGCGCTCCATACGCGGGCGCGTGATGAGCGCGCTTGACGAGGACGCGCTCGCGCCCGTATCGCTCGAGACAACGTCTGAGTTTGTCGCCGGCGGCATTATTCGGCTCTTTACCATGTGGTGGGAATCGGGCCACGTACTAGAGCGCCGATCCGAAATCGCCGACGTGGTCGATGCGCTGTTCGAGCGGACCATGACGCCGGTGGGCCACTAGGAGTGGCGGAGAGAGGGGGATTCGAACCCCCGGAACGCTCTCGCGCTCAACGGTTTTCAAGACCGCCGCATTCAACCGCTCTGCCATCTCTCCGTGAGTCGTAATGATAGCATCGTTTTGGATTTGCAACAGGGAAGGCGAACGATGACGAGCACCGGAATCGATGGGAAGTTCATGAGCGAGGCGCTGGCGGAGGCGCGTGCCGCCGCGGCGGTGGGCGAGGTGCCGATCGGTGCCGTAGTGGTGCGCGCGGGTGAGATCGTCGCGAGGGCGCATAATCGCCGCGAGCTCGACCAGGATCCTTCGGCGCATGCCGAGTTTTCGGCCCTGTGCGCCGCCGCTCAGTCGCTCGGTCGCTGGCGCCTTTCCGATTGCACGGTCTACGTGACGCTCGAGCCCTGCTGCATGTGCGCGGGGCTTATGGTTAACGCGCGCGTGGGGCGTTGCGTGTATGGCGCGACCGATGCCAAAGCGGGTGCGCTGGGCTCGCTGTATGACCTCAATGCCGATTCGCGCCTGAATCATCGGTTTAATGTGACCGCCGGCGTGCTGGCAGACGAGTGCCGCGCGGTGCTGAGCGGTTATTTTAGTGGGCTGCGTGGCACCGATGGTGCTGGCTGCGGTTGTGGGGCCGATCTTGAGGCGCATGCCGCCCACGCCGAGGCGCTTGCGGGTGTTGGGGATCTCGCTGGCGAGACGCTCGACTTTGGCCCCGTGCAGCGCCGGTTCCGCCGCGTGCTGTTGGCGATCGACTCCTTTAAAGGCAGCGTGTCGAGCTCGCAGGCGGAGGGTGCCGTTGCCGAAGGTGTGCGCCGTGTGTGGCCTGATGCCCAGGTAAGCGCGTTGCCGCTGGCAGATGGTGGCGAGGGAACGCTCGATGCCGTTGCCGCGTGCGGCGGTGAGGTCGTGGCAGGTGAAGTCGCAGGCCCCTTGGGCGACCGCGTGCCTGCCCGGATGCTGGTGGACGGCGAGCGCGAATCTGCTGTTATTGAGATGGCCGAGGCGGCGGGTATTGGGTATTCGCCCTGCACGGAATCGGCGGCGCTTGCGGCTTCGACCTATGGCGTGGGCGAGCTCATGCTTCGCGCGGTCCGTGCTGGGGCAAAGACTATCTATATTGGTCTGGGCGGCAGCGCCACCAACGACGGTGGCGCCGGCATGCTGCAGGCGCTGGGCGCCCACCTTGTCGATGGCCGTGGCTGCAATATCGCCCCCGGCCTCGCGGGCCTTGAACGCGTGGCGAATATCGATTTGGCACCGGCGCTTCGGGCGCTAAATGGCACGCGTGTCGTGGTGCTTTCCGATGTCGAGAATCCGCTCGTGGGGCGTCGTGGGGCACTTGCAGTGTTTGGCGGGCAAAAGGGCCTGCCGACAGACGATGTCGAAGCGCTGGGCAGGTACGACAGCTGGATGGTCGGCTACGGCCGCCTGCTCGATGCGGCGATTACCGGGGTGCGGGCTCAGGGGTTGTTGCGCGTGCCCGAGGGCGTGCGGACATTTGGCTCGGTGCTCGGCGTGCCCGGCGCCGGTGCCGCTGGCGGTCTGGGCGCCGCGTTGTTGGCACTTGGTGCCGAGTTGCGCTCGGGCGTGGAGACGGTGCTCGATCTGATTGGGTTTGACGAGCGCGTGCGCGATGCCGACCTGGTCATTACAGGCGAGGGCAATATGGACGAGCAATCCGCTGCCGGCAAGGCGCCGGTGGGCGTGGCCCGCCGTGCCAAGCGCTATGGCAAGCCGGTAGTCGCCGTTGTGGGCGGTCGTGCCGACAACCTAGATGCGGTGTATGTGCAGGGCGTTGACCTGGCGCTACCGATTTGTCGTAAGCCTATGCCCCTCAACCAAGCGCTCGACCCCCAGGAAGCCACAACCAACCTCATCTGCGCCGGCGAAGCAGCCGCCCAAGCCTACGACCTTGGCCGTATCTAAAGCCCATCCCCTCGATAAGTTGCGGTGGAATAGTTCCTGTTTGGCGGCTCAGGCGACAAAAACAGGAACTATTCCACCGCAACATCGAGAATGGCTATCCGAGGCTGGCCGCCTTGGGCCTTGGGTCGGACCGTCCGCCATGAAATGCGGCCATCTACTACGTTTAGCCGAGCACCCTTGACCATCCCGGATTTTGTGAAATTAAAACCGCAGGTAGAAAGCTTGCCGATTTTCGAAAAAGCCGGCTATGGTTGACCCCTGCGGCCTAAACGTAGTAGATAGGCCCCTTTTGTGGCACGGCAGCAGACCAGTCTTTTTGGGACGGGGCTTATTTGACCACCTGTCGATCTGATTGCCCAAGTAGTCAAAAAGCCCCGTCCCAAATTAGCTACCTTGCCCCATCGGGCGGGAGCGGGTAATATATATCGAGCGCCTAGCGCGTTCGATGGGTTCGGATGACGACATGTTCCGAATCTGGTCA
>CATVQO010000208.1 GCA_958346165.1 uncultured Collinsella sp.
TCCCACAGCATTTTGCCGCCGATGAAGGCGAGCAGGATAAAGGCGATCCAGTGGTCGATGGGGCCGATGATGCCCATAAACTGACTGCCAAGCGCCCATCCGATTACGGGCATGCCGGCCTGGAAGCCGCCAAAGAACAGGCCGAGCACCACGGCGACCTTAAGGTTGATCTTTTTCATGCCGAGACCCTTGCAGATGGAAACGGCAAAGGCGTCCATCGAAAGGCCAACGGCGAGCAACACGAGCTCTGCGAGTCCCATAGCCTGGCTCCCTCTCTGCGGGCGAGCCCGCGTGTACCTCTTGGGGGAATAACAAAAAAGACCCGTGGCGTACGCGCTGCGCGCACAACCACGAGTCTCGTTCATTAAGGCAAGCCAGACCGTTTCGGCCAGTATGTTGACTTGCCGCGCCACCGGAGGCGAACCCGGCCACGCGACTACTCCCTCATTCATGTGAACACCGATGCTACCACATAAGCAGCCCATTTGGGTTGGGCTCTCAGCTGTGTTCGCTCATTCTGTAAGCATCGGATTTCGCAAGCGCCGCGGGGACAAACCGTGAGAAACTATTTAGCGTTTATGGAGCGTATACGATGGGAGCGATGCCTTGGATAAGAACGAGCTGCAAAAGCGTATGGAACAGGCCATCCGCCTGACGGCACCTGGTCAGCCGATCCGCACCGCCCTCGACATGATCATCGCCGGTCACCTGGGCGCCCTTATCTGCGTCGGCGACACCGAAAACGTGCTCGCTGCCGGTAACGACGGCTTCCCGCTCAACATTTCGTTCACCTCGAACCGTCTGTTCGAGCTCTCCAAGATGGACGGTGCCATCGTCATCGACGGCGACCTCACCCAGATCCTGCGCGCCAACTTCCACCTCAATCCCGATCCCTCGCTTGCCACGAGCGAGACGGGCATGCGTCACCGCACCGCCGCTCGCATGTCGGTGCTCACCGATGCCATCGTGATCTCGGTCTCGGCCCGTCGTGCCGTCGTTAACGTGTACGTTCACGGCAAGAGCTACGAGATCCAGCCCGTCACCACCATCATGAGCTCGGTCAACCAGCTCGTCGCCACGCTTCAGACTACTCGTCAGTCGCTCGACCGCTCCCTGCTGCGCCTGACGGCCCTCGAGCTCGACGACTACGTTACGCTCGCCGACATTACCGGTATTTTCTCGAGCTTCGAGATCATGCAGCAAGCAAAGACCGAGCTTAAGGATTGCATCGTCAAGCTGGGCAACCAGGGCAAGCTCGTGCAGATGCAGCTCGAGCAGCTCGCCGGTTCCAGCATGGATACCGAATACGACCTGATGATCCGCGACTACGCGAGCGATTCCTCCGAGGCAAACGCCGAGAAGATTCGTGCAGAGCTCGCTCGCATGACGCCTAAGGACCTGTCCGACCCGCAGCACGTGGCGGCAGTTCTGGGCTATGACGACCTGGACGAGGACTCCGTCATGACGCCGCTGGGCCTGCGCACGCTTTCGCGCGTGTCCGTCGTGCGCGACGGCGTGGCCGAGAAGATCGTCGACGAGTACGGCTCGCTGCAGGAGCTCATGGACGACATCAGCGAGGATCCGGAGCGCCTGGGCGACTTTGGCGTCAACAACCCTGCCATTCTTGCGGACTCGCTGTACCGCATGAAGGGCACCAAACAGGGGAACGCATAATGGCGCCCGTATGCGCCGTGGTCGTTGCCGGCGGCAGCGGTCAGCGCTTTGGAAATCCCGGCGGCAAGCAGCTCGTTAACGTGGCGGGCCGTCCGCTCATGAGCTGGTCCATCCGCGCGTTTGATCGTAGCGACAAGGTCGGCCATATCGTGGTGGTGTGTCCTGCCGAGCGCCGTGCCGAGATGCGCCGCCTTGCCATCGACCCGTTTGACTATGACACGCCCATCAGCTTTGCCGATGCCGGCGATACCCGTCAGGATTCCACCCGTGCCGGCGTGCATGCGGTTCCGGCGGGTTTCGAATATGTCGCCATCCACGATGGCGCTCGTCCGCTCATTACGACCGAGGCCATCGACCACGCTATCGACGTGCTCATGGGTGACCGCTCGCTCGACGGTGTCGTGTGCGGTCAGCCCGCGATCGACACGCTCAAGATCGTCGACGGCGATAATATCGTCGAGACGCCGCCGCGCGAGCTCTATTGGGCCGCGCAGACGCCGCAGATCTTTAGCGTCGACGCGATGAAGCGTGCCCATGCCGCGGCGATTGCCGAGGGCTTTATCGGTACCGACGACTCATCGCTGGTCGAGCGCATGGGCGGGCGCGTCCGCTGTGTCCAGAGCCCGCGCGACAACCTTAAGGTGACGGTGCCCGAGGATCTGCGTCCCGTAACCGCGATTCTGCTTGGCCGCATGGCCGAGGGAGAGGACCTTCCCTATGTTCAGTAACCTGCGCATTGGCCACGGCTACGACGTCCACCGTTTGGTGGAGGGGCGTCGATGTATCATCGGCGGGGTCGACATTCCCTACGAGCGCGGCCTGCTGGGCCACTCGGATGCCGATGTGCTCGCGCACGCCTTGGCCGACGCCATTCTGGGCGCCTGCCGCGGGGGAGACATCGGCAAGCTATTCCCCGACACCGATCCTGCCTACGAGGGTGCTGATTCGATGGTGCTGCTCGCTCGCGTGATGGACTATTCGCGCGAGCTGGGCTTTGAGTTTGTCGATGCCGATTGCACCATTGCCTGTCAGCAACCCAAGATCACCCCGCACCGCGATGCCATGCGCGCCAACCTTGCCCATGCCCTGGGCGTTGACGTCGAAAATGTAGGCGTCGCCGCCACTACGACCGAAAAGCTCGGTTGGGAAGGCCAGGGCGAGGGAATCGGCGCCTGGGCCGTCTGCCTGCTACAGAAAACCGTTAAGGAGTAACGAATGCGTATCTACAACAGCGCTACCCATAAAAAGGAAGAGTTCCAGCCCATCGAGTCCGGCAAGGTTCGCATGTACGTGTGCGGCCCCACGGTCTACGACAACATCCACATCGGCAATGCCCGCACGTTCATCAGCTTCGATGTGATTCGACGCTGGCTCATCGCGAGCGGCTACGAGGTCACGTTCGCCCAGAACCTCACCGATGTCGACGACAAGATCATCAAGCGCGCCAACGAGCAGGGCCGTACCGCCGCCGAGGTTGCGACGGAGTTCTCTGACAAGTTTATCGGCGTTATACGCGCCGCCAACGTGCTCGATCCCGATGTGCGTCCTCGCGCCACCAAGGAGATCGGCCCCATGATCGCCATGATCAAGACGCTCATCGAGCAGGGTCACGCCTACGCCGCCGATAACGGCGACGTGTACTTTGCCGTGCGCAGCGATCCCAACTATGGTCAGGTCTCGGGCCGCAACATCGACGACCTTATGGTTGGCGCGCGCATCGAGGAGAACGAGGACAAGAACGACCCGCTCGACTTTGCCCTGTGGAAGGCCGCCAAGCCCGGCGAGCCCAGCTGGCCGAGCCCCTGGGGCGAGGG
>CATVQO010000209.1 GCA_958346165.1 uncultured Collinsella sp.
GCTCGGACGCCCTGTCGATCAGACTAGAATCCGTGGTATAGCGCATAGCCCCAAGCTGAATATGTGGATAATTACTAATGCCCAGCGCAGCCGGTTGCTCATCAAAATCAACGGTGATGGTCTCAGGCTTGTCGTCGCCGGTCAGAAGTTCGACAGATTGAGTCACAGGCTTGACCACCGGCTCCGTCACCGCAGCAGGTAGAAACGCCATGCCGACAGCACCCATGCCAACCACGGTGATCGCAAGCGCCAAAACAATCAATCCAATACGGGCAGAACGGCTCACGGCAAAACACCCCACAATGCAAACCCGCGCCATGTGCCCTAATGATACCTCCAGCTAACACTATCACCAAAAGAAGCCGTCCACTCCCCACCACCACAAAGGGGACAGGCACCTTTGTGGTGGTTTTCGACGCTAACGGTCGACCATCTCGCGCAATGAGATTAAACTTGAATTGCTCTCTGAACATATCCATTTCTGCCTATCCTCAACAGATCTTTGTCTCGAGGAGCGCATATGAAGCCGCCTCATTCCACCGGTCGCAACGTCATCGCCATTCTCGCCATACCCATCGTGATGCTCTTCCTTATCGTCATCACGCCCTTTTCTTTTGGTATCGCCTCGCCCTTCGATCTTTGCGGGATGATCGACGCCGGCTCGCGTGCCACCTCGCTCTCCTTTGTCTGCCGTGGCGTGTTCTACGAATATGCAATTCCCACCGGAAGTTGGCGGTCAAAGTTACCGCTGCTCGGAACGATTGATGGATGCTTCCCCCATTTCAGCCTTGAACCTCAGACGATGAATTATTTGATCGACGACCAGCCCCTCGACTCCATCACCCTCGCCTACGACTACGCACCAAACACCGATGAGCGCCACATGAACCAAGTCCTCGACAAGATGCTTGGACAGTGCGGGCTCACCGAGGAGGCCGGTCGAACCATCTATAGCAACCAGCAATTAAAGCGAACAGAACTCCGCCGTGTCGGAAAAATCAAAGGGCGAAACGGGGCTGCCTACTGGCAGGCCTGGGCGACACGCGACAAGAGCGAATTCGGGCACAGCACCTATACGGTCACCGTCTACACCAAAGATGGAATCAAGGACGATGTTGACGATTTCGCGTCATCCAAACTCGGCATCCCCAAAACAACCAAACCCGCCAACCCGGATGAAATTCTGTAGAGCCGCTCATTAACATACCGCTCAACGATCACAACAACATCGAGCTCGTTCCCCACCGCCACAAAGGTGCCTGTCCCCTTTGTGGCGGTTTTCGACAAAAAGAAGCCGCCCCGATAACAGAGGCGGCATCAAGCAAGTCTATTTATTAGCGTCCCTCAAGACCCAACGAGAACGTCGCGGTAGCCCCTGCCACACCTTTCCCTCGGGCGACCCTCGCGAAGCGCGTGAGCACGAGAGAAAGGTGTGGCAGGGGCGTACAGCAGAGTTACTCGGCAGCGGCCTTGAACTTGTTGTAGTTGATCAGGCAGCCGGCCTTGACGATGGCGCGCTCCTCTGCCGTCATATCGGCAATGTAAAGCTCAATCTGCTCGACCGCACCATCGGCACGAACCACGTAAGCGGCGATGTCCTTCAGGTCGCCGTCGAGCGCGGCGCGGATACCCGGCACAAAGACGTAGTCGCCTACCTCAAAGCTGGGCTCGGCCTCCATCTGGAAGGGCACCATGCCCCAGTTCATCACGTTGGAGCGATAGCGCTTGGTGGCGTACTCGTGGACGATGTTGGCCAGGCCGCCAATTACGCGCTGGCAGCTCGCGGCCTGCTCGCGGGCGGAACCGTCACCGGGCTTCTTAGCGTAGAGCATGGAGCCGTACTCGGTCGCCTTGGCATCTGCCGCGACACCCGCGCCGGCCAACGCCTCAAAAACACCGGCAAGCTCGGCATCGAGCGCCGCCAGGTCGCCCGCGGCCTCGCCGGCCACGCGGCGCTTCTCAACGGCGTCGACTTCCTTGGAGCGGCCCACGTAGGCCGGGTCACGGCGGCTGAGCGTAAACTCGGCCAGGCCCAGCGGGTTGGAGCGGAAGGAGCTCGTCTCACCCGAGGGAATGAGCTCGTCGGTCGTGGTGACCGGGTCCATGATCTTGGAGCACACCTTGAGCAGGATGTCGTCGCCGAGAGGCTCCATCGCGGGCCATGGCTTGATGTTGGGGCCCTCGACCAGCTCGTCGGCAGGCTCCGCCTTGCCAAAGCCCCAGTACACGCGCTTCTTGTACGGCGCGTCGTCAAAGGTGTACTCGCAGGCCTCGTCCCAAGTCTCCTCGGGCAGGTCGGTCGCCGGCGTCAGGACGCCGCCGTTGGCAGCCGTCGCCGCAATGGAGCGGGCGTCCATCAGGGCCACGGCGCTCAGCTGGCCATTACCCGGCTTGGAACCCTCGCGGTTGGGGAAGTTGCGCGTGGTGTGGCGGATCGAAAGGCCGTTGTTGGCAGGCGTGTCGCCGGCGCCGAAGCACGGGCCGCAGAACGCCGTGCGCACAATCGCGCCGGCCTCCATAAGGTCGTAGATGTAGCCGCGGCGTGTAAGCTCGAGTGCCACGGGCTGGCTCGTGGGATAGACCGACAGCGAGAACTCGCCGCAGCCGGTGTTGGCGCCCTTGAGCACGCGGGCAGCCTGGACCACGGAGTCGTAGTTGCCGCCCGAGCAGCCGGCGATAACGCCCTGTTGCACGTGCAGCTTGCCGTCGACGATCTTGTCGAGCAGGCTAAAGTGCGTCTTGCCCTCACCGATCTTAGCGGCCTCGAGCTCCACCTCATGCAGGATGTCCTCGAGGTTCTCGTTGAGCTCGTCGATCTCAAAGCCGTTAGAAGGATGGAACGGCAACGCGATCATGGGCTTGATACTCGACAGATCGACTTCGACGCAGCCGTCGTAGTAGGCAACATCGGCGGGCTTGAGCTCGCGGTAGTCCTCGCCGCGACCGTGCATGGTCAAAAACGCGTGCGTGTCCTCGTCGGTGGCCCAGATGCTCGACAGGCAGGTGGTCTCGGTGGTCATGACGTCGACGCCGTTGCGGTAGTCGGTCGTCATGCTCGCGATGCCGGGGCCCACGAACTCCATGACCTTATTCTTGACGTAGCCCTTGGCAAAGACGGCCTTGATGATGGCGAGCGCCACATCGTGCGGACCGACGCCGGGGCGCGGGGCGCCCGTGAGGTAGATGGCGACAACGCCGGGATAGGCAACATCGTAGGTGTCACGCAGCAGCTGCTTTGCCAGCTCGCCGCCGCCCTCGCCCACGGCCATGGTGCCCAGGGCACCGTAGCGGGTGTGCGAGTCGGAGCCCAAGATCATCTTGCCGCAACCGGCGAAGTTCTCACGCATAAAGGAATGGATGACGGCGATGTGCGGCGGGACGAAGATGCCGCCGTACTTCTTGGCCGCTGAAAGGCCAAAGACGTGGTCGTCCTCGTTGATGGTGCCGCCCACGGCGCACAGCGAGTTATGGC
>CATVQO010000210.1 GCA_958346165.1 uncultured Collinsella sp.
ATGGACTCCATGGTCAACCACTATTCGGTGACCAAGCACCGCCGCCACACCGACGCCTATACCCCCGGTGGCGAGGAGGGGCACCGTCCCAACCGAGCCGTCACGGTCTACGGTAACCTCATCCGCCAGACGTTCAAGGACGCCCCCATCATCATCGGCGGCATCGAGGCAAGCCTGCGCCGCCTGGCCCACTACGACTACTGGCAGGACAAGCTCAAGCGCTCGGTACTGCTCGACTCGGGCGCCGACATCCTCATCTATGGCATGGGCGAGCACGCGATTGTCGAAATTGCCGACGCGCTCGACGCGGGACTGCCCGTCGATCAGATTACCTATATCAATGGCACCGTCTACCGCACAGGCTCGCTCGACGAGGTCTACGACTACGACCTGCTGCCCAGCTGGGACGACCTTGCCGCCGACAAGCTCAACTACGCGCGCAGCTTTAACGTGCAGCAGCAGAATATGGACCCCATCACCGGCCATCGCCTGGTAGAGCCATATCCCAACAGCGTGTACGTGGTGCAGAACCCGCCGTCGGCAACACTCACCACCGACGAGATGGACGAGGTGGCCGAACTCCCCTACGCACGTGATTGGCATCCCGATTACGACGCAGCGGGAGGCGTGCCGGCCTTTGCCGAGATCAAGTTTTCCATTAGCTCCAACCGCGGCTGTTTTGGCGAATGCTCGTTTTGCGCCCTCACCTTCCACCAGGGCCGCGTGCTGCAGATGCGCAGCCACGACTCGATCATGCGCGAAGCCGAGCTGCTCACGCGCGATCCTGAGTTTAAGGGCTATATCAACGACGTGGGCGGACCGACGGCAAACTTTAGCCGCCCTGCCTGCGACAAGCAGCTCAAGCATGGCGTGTGCAAGAACAAGCGCTGCCTGTGGCCGAGCGTATGCAAGAACATGGTGGTCGACGAGAGCGGCTATACGCAGTTGCTGCGCGACCTGCGCCAGCTGCCGGGCGTCAAGAAGGTCTTCGTCCGCAGCGGCATCCGCTTTGACTACACCATGGCCGATGCCTCGGACGAGTTTTTGCGCGAGCTGCTGGAGCACCATGTCTCGGGCCAGCTGCGCGTGGCACCCGAGCACGTGAGCGACGCGGTGTTGTCCGTGATGGGCAAGCCGAGCCGAGCCGTCTACGACGCGTTCTGCCGTAAATTTGAACGCCTGAACCGCGAATACGGACTCAAGCAGTACGTAGTGCCGTACCTAATCTCGAGCCATCCCGGCTCAACGATGAAGGAAGCCGTGGACCTTGCCGAAGCCGTGCGCGACATGGGCTACATGCCCGAGCAGGTGCAGGACTTCTACCCCACCCCGTCCACCATGTCAACCTGCATGTACTACACCGGCGTGGACCCACGTACCATGCAGCCGATCTACGTGGCACGCGACCCGCACGAGAAGGCCATGCAGCGTGCGCTCATCCAATACCGCAAGCCCGAGAACTACAAGCTCGTGCGCGAGGCGCTGGAAAAAGCCGGGCGTCGTGACCTGATCGGCTACACCAAGCATTGCCTGATCCGTCCCGTGCCGCCGCGACCGGGCGAGACGTCTGCTGGCGGCGGACATGGCGCCGGCAATAAGGGCGGCAAGGCCCACGGTGGCGCTGGCGGCGCCGGCAAGGGGCCTAAGGGCAGCAAGGGTCACGGCGGCATGTCGCGCGCGCAGAACACTGCCGGCCGCAACCGCGCGGCCCAGGGACGGCAGGGCGCCAACGGAGGCGGCAGGCGCAACTAAGGCAGCGGTGCCGTCGCTATGTCCGTCTCGCATGCGTGGCGCAGTGAGCGCATCGCCTCCACGAGGATGATGCCGGCGATGGCAACCGTGACCGCCACGTCGAGCGGCGTGTTCACAAACCAGAGCATCATCATGAGATACGACCCGGCATTAAAGGCAAAGTGCAGCAGAATCGTGTAGCAGAGCTTTCCGGTGGTCACGAGTACCCAGCCAAAGATGAGGCCGGCGGCACCCGCATAGCAGCCCTGTACCCAATTCATGTGCATAAAGCCGAAGATTGCCGCCTGCAGCACAATCGCCGCGGCGACGCCCCAGGTACTCGGGGCCGCCCAGGGCACTATGGCGCCGTCCTGCGCGTTCGCGCGGCGCCGGCGCTTCCAGAGCGAACGGCACTGTGGATTAAACGCACGCAGCGAAAACTCAAAGATGATGCCGCGCACCAGGAGCTCTTCGCAAAACGGAGCGCCGAGCACTGTGGTCAAGACCGCAAGAAGGCTGGTATCGCCCATGCCCGTCTCCTCGACGAGATCGCTATAGTCTGCCGCGACCTCGGGCAGCAGCGACAGTACGCCGTCGCATAGGTAGCTAATGACCACCTGCATGGATAGGCCGATCACAACAATGCAGACAATGCGCTTCCATGCCGCGCCTGCTCCCCCGCCGAGTGGGCGTTCGCCTTGCCGGCGCGCCATGAAGGAGCGGGGCCACAGATAACGCCACCACAGCAGCGCCATCAAAAATGACGCCGTCTGAGCGGCAGCCTGAAACCATTGGATATCGAGATTGTCGACCGGAAAACCTGTCAGCGCCGACACGATGTCCAACGCGGAGAACAAAACCATGCTCAGGGCAATATCGGCAGCGACGACGCCAAAACAGGCAAGCGCCCAAATCATCGCATTGAGCATGCCAACCTCCTCCCGACGACTAGTCATTGGGGACGTTCTTCAACGACTAGCTGTTGGGGGCACTCTTTGCCAAAGGCCCCGTTGGGCGAGATGTCAAACGGAAAGGTGCCGCAGCGATTGAACGCGGCGATAAACATGCGGATGGCGTTGGACGGCGTGGTGCCCACGAGCTGGGTTGCCGCCGCGAAGGCTGCCTTCTCCTCGGGCAAGACCTTCGCGACTACGGGGGTCATGTGTTCTGCCATGGCGCTTCCTTTTTGAAACGACGGTGGTGCGGATAGATGCGGGCCACGCGGCTGGGCGACGGGCTGTGAAGGCAACCCGATTGACCCGCATCTGGAGTTTGTTTCTGCGGCGTTGGTATTACTTGGTATTCCTAAGTATTACCCCGCAGATAGAATACCACACCAGACCCCATGGGGACGGAGGAAAACGAATCATTTTGTTGCTGAGTTAGTTTTTAGAGCGTGATGATGTCCGAGATATCGAGGGCCTGAGCGTCGGCGGCGTCGTGCGTGGCAAGCAAGAGCGTGCGGCCGTCGAGCAGGTCGAGCACGACCTTGGTCGTCGCATCGCGCGCGGCGGCATCCAGGCCGGTAAAGGGCTCGTCAAGAATCACCGCGCCGCCCGGGCACAGCAGGGCTCGAGCGATCTCGACGCGACGGCGCTGCCCGCCCGAAAGCTCGGCCACGCGAGCATCCACATCGACTCCCGGCACCAGCAGGCGCAGCAATGCCGCGGCGCTCGAAGCATCCACGCGCGCATCGGCGCACACCAGCACGTTATCCAGCGCCGAGGCGGACTCG
>CATVQO010000211.1 GCA_958346165.1 uncultured Collinsella sp.
AAAGCAGTTGTTCGAAAGGATGGGCAATGGAATACGCTCTCTCCAACGATTCGATATCCTTGCCGTACCACTTGTTTTTGCCACCGTAGGTCATAAGGCCAAACACCTTGTCCTGCGGCTGCAGCACGTTCGTGAGCACGCGTGCCATGTCCTTGTCGATCTCGGAGTAATAGATTCCCGTGGCGACGCCGATCAGATGGTATTCGTGCAGGTCGGGGTACTCGTTTTTACCGAGCGCCTTGACGTCGAGGGTATCGATCTCGGGGTGTGCCTCGACGATGGCGTCCACGAGCTTTTTCGTATTGCCGTGATGGCGCGAGGCGTAGAGGATGATGGTTCGCATAAGAAGGCCTTTCAGCTGTAATTGCATCAATGTCTATATGGTACCCCGTTGCATGGCTGGGATACCGGACGCATCGATGAACGTGCGGGTTTGTCCTTTGGTCAGGGCCGAGACGGGTTCTTGCGAGCAAAAAGCAGTTGTTCGAAAGGATGGGCAATGGAATACGCTCTCTCCAACGATTCGATTTCTATTAAGGTGTCCACGGCTGGTGGTTCGTTTACCTCGATTGAGGCTGGAGGTCGCGAGTACTTGTGGCAGGGCGATCCCGCCGTGTGGTCCGGCCAAGCACCGATTTGCTTCCCGATTTGCGGAGGCTTGCGCGATAACAGCGCCATGACGTTTGCCGGGCACCATGTAAAGCTCGCTCGCCATGGGTTTGCGCGCAAGCAAGAGTGGAAGCTGCTGAGCCAGAGCGAAAACGAGCTGGTGATGTGCCTGGCTTCGGAGGATAACGCCGCGCTGCTGAGCGATTATCCGTATCCGTTTAAGCTTGTCGCCCGCTATACGCTCGAGGACGCCGCCGTGCGCGTTTCCTACGAGGTCACCAACGAGGGCACCGAGGACATGCCGTTCTTTATTGGCGGTCATCCCGGCTTTAGGTGCCCGCTCGATGAGGGCGAGGCCTATACGGACTACGAGTTGCGCTTTGAGAAAGACGAGGCTGCGGAGCTCTGCACCGCCGTTCCCTCGACTGGATTGATTGACGTGGCAAACCGCTCCAAGAACCCCATGGTGGGAAAGACGCTGCCCCTGTCGCACGAGCTCTTCGATTTTGCGGAGACCATCTTTGACGTGCTCGAGAGCCGTCAGGTCACGCTTTCCAAAAAGGGCGAGGACAAGGGCGTTCGCCTGAGCTTTGAGGGCTTCCCGTACCTCATTGTGTGGAGCAAGCCCGAGGGTGATTTTGTGGCAGTTGAACCCTGGGGCGGCCTCTCGACCTGTTCCGATGAGGATGACGTGCTTGAGCACAAGCGCGGCTGCCTTATCGCCAAGCCCAAAGAAACCATCGTGCGCTCGTTCACAATCGAGATTCTGTAGTCGCATGTAGCCAATTCGTTTTGCAAGGCATAAGGAGCCTGCGAGATAAGGAGCTAGAAATGATCCTCACCGTTACGATGAACCCGTCCGTCGATACGCGCTATCAGCTTGATGAGCTCATTATCGACGACGTCAACCGCGTGACGCCCGAAAAGACCGCCGGCGGTAAGGGCCTCAACGTGGCCCGCGTCCTGGGCCAGCTGGGCGACGATGTCGTGGCAACCGGCCTGCTTGGTGGTCATATGGGCGCCTATATGGCCGAGCTCATGGATGCCAACGGCATTAAGAATGATTTTGTGCCCATCAAGGGCGAGACCCGCATCTGCCTCAATATCCTTCATGCCGGCAACCAGACCGAGCTGCTCGAGAGCGGCCCGACGATTGCCCCCGAGGAGCTCGATGCCTTTACCGCCAAGTTCGCCGAGCTTGCGAGCAAGGCCGATGTCGTTACCATCTCGGGTTCGCTGCCCCGCGGCGTCGAGGCGGACTACTATGCCAAGATCACGGGCATTGCCGAGAACGCCGGCGCCAAGGTGCTGCTCGATACCTCGGGTGCCTCGCTTGAGGCTGCGCTCAAGTCCGAGGTCAAGCCTGAGCTGGTTAAGCCTAACCTGACCGAAATTAACGGCCTTCTGGGCACGAGCTTTACCACCGACGATGTGGACGAGCTCCGTTCCGCGCTCGCCTCTGACGCCCGCTTCTCCGATATCCCCTGGGTCGTCGTATCCATGGGTGCTGCCGGCTCAGTTGGCTTCCACAATGGCCGTGCGTTCCGCGCCAAGACCCCCGATATCCCCGCCGTTAACGCTACGGGCTCTGGTGACTCCACTATCGCTGGCTTCGCGCATGCCATTGCTGCTGGCGCAGACGACGAGACGGTGCTGCGTACCGCCAACACCTGCGGCAAGCTCAATGCCATGGATCCCATGACTGGCCATCTGGTCATGGACCGTTGGGACGAGGTCTACAACGGCGTTGTCGTGACCGAGCTGTAAGGGCTTGGGCGTCGGCCCCGGCATCGATTGCTAGCTCATGTCGACGACAAGTGCGATAGCATTATGTCGGGGCGCGACGCCGACGTTGTCGTGTTCAATCCCGACCTTACCCTGGTCGAGACGTATGTGGGTGGCAACAGCGTCGGTAACGCGTTTGCCGAGTAGCCGCCAAAGAAGCGATCCGAGAGGGGATTTAGATGATTTACGGTGCATTGGGCGATATCGAGGAGTACCGCGGAATGCTCAAGGGCCTCGACGTGTTGATCGACTGGCTCGAGGAGAACGACCCGGCGCAGCTCGAGGTCGGCAGCCATCCGATTCTGGGCGACAAGGTCTTTGCGAACGTCATGGCTCCCACGACGCGTCCCGAGGCAGAGGCTCACTACGAGACGCATCAGCGCTATCACGACCTGCAGATCGACATTGAGGGTCGCGAGGCCTTTAAGGTTGCCACGGGCAGCCTGACGCTGGTCCAGGAGTTTGACGAGAAGGACGACTACGACCTGGTCGATTCAGACGCCTCGATTGCCGGCGATCTTGCCGACGACAAGTTCGCGCTGTTCGTTGCCGGCGAGCCTCACATGCCCACGCTCGAGTTCCCGGGCGATGGCGCACAGCCGGTCAAGAAGATCTGCTTTAAGCTGCTTGCAGACGCTTACTGGGAGGAGTAACGAGCTGCTCGGCTGAGCTATTCGTGTTGTGAGCGTTTTCCTTTGGAGGAGCGCGCTTAGGCCCCGCTGATCGCGGTTCCTTTGGGGATTGCGGCTGGCGGGGCTTTTTGTTGAGTAGGGGAGTTGCCGGCGGCGTTGTGCTTGGATTGGCATTGTGCGATAAATCGGCAACAAAAAAGCCGCCCGAAGGCGGCTATCTTGTGCAATGGAGCCAGCGACCGGGCTCGAACCGGTGACCCCCGCTTTACGAGAGCGGTGCTCTACCAACTGAGCTACGCTGGCGGCCATGTGATGACGCAACTGAGGCGTCAACGGCTGTCTATGATACGGGACATCGCAAATCCGCGCAAGTGTTCTGACGGCTTTTCTCACTTTAAATGCACTAATATT
>CATVQO010000212.1 GCA_958346165.1 uncultured Collinsella sp.
CCGAGTTCGACCGCGTGTTCAAGGAGGGCCAGCTTGCCGACTTCCCCGAGAAGCACGTTGAGCTGACTGTTAACGACGAGGGCCAGATCTACCTCGCAGGCCTGCTCAAGGACCTGGGTCTTTCGGCGAGCGCCGGCCAGGCCCGTCGCGACATTGACGGTGGCGGCGTCAAGATCAACGGCAAGGCCGTGGCTCCTAAGAGCTACAACATCGACCCGAGCGCCCTCAAGCTGGGCGACACCCTCTCTGTAGGCAAGCGCAAGGGCTTTAAATTGGTCTAGCAAGTAGGTCAACCTAACATGTGCAATAGGGCCGCAGCCGGAACTCCCGACTGCGGCCTTTTGAGTTGCGGTGAAATAGTTCCTAAAAATGCCATACGGGCGCCCAGGTAGGAACTATTCCACCGCAACTTTTTTCCTCCGTCCCCAAGGGATCATTTGGCGGTGCCGTTAAGCGGAGGGGCGTATTGCTGACCTATCGTTTGGGCATACAATTGCTATTGGCTTGCTGCGGTGAAGGCTCGTCCGCTCCGCAGTTATTTCTACCGTTAAAGGAGTATGTATGTCCGTAGAGGTCATGAGGTCCGTGATTGATGCAGCCGAGGGCCGCGTGCCCGTCGACACGCTGTTTGCCAATGCGCAGATTGTCGACGTATATGGCCAGCGCGTGGCGCCCGGTAGCGTTGCCGTCAAGGATGGCGTAATCGTCGGCGTGCTCTATGACGGTCGCGACGATGCCGCCGGCACCTACGAGGCGACCGAGGTCATTGACTGCCAGGGTCGCTATATCGCCCCCGGCTTTATCGACGGACATCTGCATATCGAGTCCTCGAACATCCGTCCCGCCGAGTATGCGCGCATGGCGGCGACGCGCGGCACCACCACTGCCATCGCCGACAGCCACGAGATCGCCAACGTTTCCGGCCTGGACGGCCTGCGCTTTATGATCGAGGACGGCCGTCGCGCGCCCATTTCCATCAAGTACATGATGCCCTCGTGCGTGCCCGCGCTGCCCGATGAGCAAGCGGGCGCTGTGATTACCGCCGCTGACATGCAGGCGTTTTTTGCCGAGTATCCGGGCGATGTCTTTGGCCTGGGTGAGATGATGAACCTGCCGGGTGTCTTTATGGCCGATCCCGAGACCTGCGCTCGTATCGATGCTGCCAACCAGACGCCGTCCAAGCAGGTCGACGGCCATGCGCCGCTCGTTGCCGGCAAGGACCTCAATGCCTATGCCGCAGCAGGTATTATCGCCGACCATGAGTCGACAATTCCCGAAGAGGCACTCGACAAGCTGTCCCGCGGCATGTACGTGATGCTGCGCGAAGGTACGTGCAGCCACGACCTGGCCAACCTGTCGCCGATGCTGCTGGAAAACCCCGCCCGTGCCCGCCGCTGCTGCTTCGCGACCGATGACCGCGCTCCCTCCGATGCGCTTTCGACCGGCATGATCGACAATGACTGCCGCGTGGCTATCGAGGCCGGTATTGACCCCGTGGTTGCCATCTCTATGGCGTCCCTGTCCACGGCCGAGGCGTTTGGTCTGGACCACGGTTGCCGCGACCCGCACGAGCTGCGTGGCGCCATCGCCCCGGGCAAGCGTGCCGACCTGCTGGTACTCAACGACCTGACGTTTGCCATGGCTCCGCATCGCGTGTATGCCGCCGGTGCTTTGGTGGCGCAGGACGGCACCTTTGTGGGCGAGATTGCACCCGAGATGGCCGAGGTTGCGGCCCTTGCCGATGAGCTGCGCGCCTCCGTTAAGCTGCCGAAGCTTTCGCTCGACGTGTTCGACTATGCCTTTAAGCCGGGCGAGGCTGTGATTGACGTGGTGCCGGGTAAGGCCATCACGGGCATGGCTCGCCCCGAGAGCGCCGAGGGCCTGCGCCGCATTATGCTGATCGAGCGCCATGGCCGCGGCGTGTCGCTGCAGGCCGAGGGCGTCGACGGCGACGGTCCCGCTGGCCTGGGTCTTGTCGGCAAGCATATCGGTCGCGGCTGGGTGCGCGGCTTTACCATCACGGGTGGTGCCATCGCCTCGACGATCGGACACGACTCGCACAATGTGTGCGTGGTGGGCGACAACGCCGCCGATATGATGGCTGCTGTCGAGGCCGTGGGCCAGGGCGGTCACGTGCTGGTGCGCAACGGCGAGGTCGTGGCGCGCATTCCGCTGGCGCTCGGTGGCCTGATGAGCGAAGGCACGGCCGAGGACGTTGCCGCGCAGCACGACGACTTTATGGTTAAGGCACGCGCCATGGGTATTGAGCCGCCGCTCGACCCCATCATGGGCATCATCTTCCTGCCCCTGCCGGTCATCCCGACGCTCCGCATTCGCCCCGAGGGCATGTTCGACGTCACGACCTTCACCTACGCCGACTAGTCATTAGGCGTTCCTTTTTTGCCCGGCACTTGGGGACGGTCCTTGCGGCGCTCCGTGAAGACCGTCCCCAAATTAGCTACCCTGCCGGGTTGCTGGTGCTAGGTGAGGGCGGCCATGATGGTGCGGGCGACGCCGTCGTGGTCGTTGTCGTATTCGGTGATGGCGTCGGCGGCCTCGCGGTCTTCGAGCTCGGCGTTGATCATGGCCATGCCGTGGCCCGCCGCCTGCAGCATGGGGATGTCGTTGATGTTGTCGCCGAACGCCCAGGCGTCGGCAAGGGGCTCGCCCAGATGCTCGCACAGCCACGTGAGGGCCGTTCCCTTGGTGGCGCCCTCACCCATGACCTCGATATTCATGGCGTACGAACGCGTGACCTCAATGCCTCCGAGCGTGTCGAGCTCTGCCGCGATGGCGTCGCGATCGGCCGGGTCGTGCCAGTACATGGCGATGCGTTCGAGTGTCTCGACCTCGTCGATCTTGCTGTCGATATCCATGTCGATCGGTGTTCGCGTACGCTTGAGCGAAGCCGCGATGTGGGGGTCGCCGCCGCAGAATTCGTCCAGGCGCGTGTAGAGCGAGCGGGGGAGGAAGCACTGCCCGTCCGCGAAGATATCGAAGGTGACGTCATGGCCGGCAGCAATGCTATGGACGCGGTGGGCGATGGCGCGGTCGAGCGGTCGGCTCAAAATGCGCGTAGCACGTGAGGCATCGGTGGGCGTACCGTCGTCGAGCTGCCAGACGCTGGCACCGTTGGCGCAGACCGCGTAGTGTACGGCGGGGTGGGCGAGGATGGGCTCAAAGATGCCCGACAGCGGGCGCCCCGTGCAGGGCACAAACTCAATACCGCGGCGCGCAAGCTCGTCGAGCATCGCCCAGGTGGCGTCGCTCATCTGCTTATCGCTCGTCAGCAGTGTTCCATCCATATCGGAAAACACAATCATTCGTTGCGATCCTTTCTACTGGCATAAAAAGCGTGGCCGAGGGCGGTGATGCCCTGGCCACGCTCGGGTTCTA
>CATVQO010000213.1 GCA_958346165.1 uncultured Collinsella sp.
CGCTCTGGGTCGGCTCGATCGTGCTGGCGGCCATGATGAAGGTCTCGGTTGACGATGAACTCATCAACGAGCTCATCCCCGTGCGCCTGCACGAGATCTACCTGGGCCGTTATCTGTTCTTTGGCGGTCTGGCTTTGCTACAGGCGACGCTCGTGTGCGCGGGCGACATCCTGTTCTTTGGCATTCAGTGCGACAACCCGCTGCAGTTTGTGCTGGCTGGCTGGGTCGCGAGTCTCGTGTTCTCCAATATCGTCTACACGCTTACGGTTTCGTTTGGCGATATCGGCAAAGCGCTCGCTGTCGTGCTGTTGGTCATGCAGGTCGGCGGTTCGGGCGGCACGTTCCCCATCGAGATGACCGGTCCCGTGTTCCAGGCGATATATCCGTTCCTGCCGTTTACCCATGGCATCAACGCTATGCATGCCGCCATGGCCGGCGCCTACCATATGGAGTATTGGGTTGAGCTGGGCATTCTGGCGAGCTATCTGATTCCGTCGCTGGCTCTGGGCGTCGTCTTCCGCCGTCCGGTCATCAAAGCCAACGACTGGATTATCGAAAAGCTGGAGTCGACAAAGCTTATTTAGTGTAACAGCGTGACATTGACGAAACATCGAGGTTCACTTTGCCGACGCTTTAGCGGGCTGGATTGCACGGGCCGCTTGGTTATTGCTACAGTAGCGGGGCGTGCCGGGGGTCCGGCGCGCCCTGTTTTTATTTGACCATGAGGCGGCACGCAGCCATACGCGTGCGGACACCACGCCCAGATTGAGTGTGAGGATGTTCCATGGCCCAATACGCTGCCAACGAAATCGAGAATATGCCCGATAGCCCTGTAGCCCGCGAAGACCTAGGTGCCGGCGGTGCCTCTCGCGGTGCCGGTGCGCGCTCGCCGCTGTTCTGGAAGGTCTTGCTGCTTTCGGTGGCGGTCATCTGGGGCTATTCCTTCACCACCATGAAGGACGCGCTCGACACCATTCCGGTGTTCGAACTGCTCTACGTGCGCTTTCTGCCTGCGGCGTTGGTCATGTTTTTCATCTTCCACAAGCGCATCATCGCGCACCTCAACGCCCGCAACCTTATCGTCGGACTTGGCATGGGCGCACTTATGTGGGCCGCCTACGCCCTGCAGACAGTCGGTCTGGCGCACACCACGGCGGGCAAGAATGCTTTTTTGACGGGCACGTATTGCATCGTTGTGCCGTTCGCGAGCTATTTTCTGAGCGGCGAAAAACTCACCCGCTATAACCTGGGCGCGGCGCTGCTGTGCTTGGCGGGCATTGGCTTGGTGGCGCTCGATAGCGTTGAATTCAACATCGGTGATGTCATTACGCTGGCGGGTGCGGTCTTTTTCGCCATCCAGATGGCGGTGACTGCCAAGTACGGTCGCAAAATGGACATCAACGTCATCACGTTTTGGATGTTTGTGGGCAACGGCGTGCTGAGCCTGGCAACGTCGCTGCTATTCGAGACCCAAGCGCCTCTGTCCGTGTGGACGCCGAGCTTTATCAGCGCGATGGCGTTTCTCTCGGTTGGTTGCACATGCGCGGCTCTGCTCATCCAAAACGTCGGCCTGGCGCATGTCTCTGCCTCGACGGGCTCACTGCTCCTTTCGATGGAGTCGCCTTCGGGCGTGCTGTTCTCGGTGCTGCTGATGGGGGAGGCGCTCACCTCGCGCCTGCTCGCCGGCTTCGCGCTCATCTTTCTTTCGATTATCTTGAGCGAGACGCATTTCGATTTCTTGCGCCGAAAATCACACCCGCAATTGTAAACAACTTGTTGCGCCGCCTTCCCAGGGCGGCATTTTTATGTCATGCCCTTACAGTTGTACCTTGCACTTTACGCTATCAAAGTGCGTGCTGCAAAAACGTTACTGGAGGGCTTCTATGGCATCAGCTCTGTCCGATTTTCAACCGCAACCAGCGCCCCAGGCCACCGCGGCGGCGCAGGCCGCTATCGGTGACGGTCTTGTCGCAGAAGCTCAGGCTTTTGCAGACGAGCTCGCTGCATGGCGACACGATCTACACCAGATGCCCGAGCTGGGTAACAATCTTCCGCAGACGTCTGCCTATATCCAGGCACGTCTGGACGAGATGGACATCCCCCATACCACGCTAGTCGACGGTTCCTGCGTCGTTGGCCTGATCGGTGCCGGTGCGGCCGCTCAGGGCAATGGCACGTGCAAGGACGAGCAGGCCGGAACGGTCATCATGCTTCGTGGCGACATGGACGCCCTGCCCGTTGCCGAGGAATCCGGCGAGCCCTTTGCATCCACCAACGGCTGCATGCACGCATGCGGACACGATATGCACGCGACGGCGCTGCTTGGTGCGGCTCGTATGCTCAAAGCACGCGAGGCAGAGCTTGTCGACGCCAATGCCACGGTTAAGTTGCTGTTCCAGCCGGGCGAGGAAACCTTTGAGGGTGCCCGCGCCGCCATCGCCGACGGTCTGCTGCAGAACCCGCGTCCCCAGGTCGCCTTTGCCATGCACGTCAACAGCCAATCGCCGCTCGGCCTGGTGCTTTACGGCAGTCCGGCGCTCTCGGGCGTGTACGGTTTCCGCATCACGCTGCAGGGCAAGGGCGGTCATGGCTCGAGCCCCGAGATCTGCATCGACCCCATTACGGCGGGTGTGCACGTGCATCTGGCACTTCAGGAGCTCATCTCCCGCGAGGTGCCGGCGGCCAAGGAGATCGCACTGACCGTGGGTAAATTTGCCGGTGGCCAAGCGGCCAACGTCATTCCAGATACCTGCGTGCTCGAAGGTACGCTGCGCGGCTTCGACGTCGAGCTCATGGAGCACCTCAAGACCCGCATCGCGGAGGTCGTCAAAGGTGTTGCCACGACCTATCGCACGCCGGCGACCCTCGAGACGCTCTCGGATGTTCCCCCGCTCGTACTCGATGACGATATGACGCAGGCGTCGCTTGGCTACGTGGGCGCGGTGCTGCCCAAGGCCGCCTTCCTGCCGCTGTTCCACGCCATGGCGAGCGAGGACTTCGCGTTGATTTCGAGTGAGATTCCGAGTGCGTACTTTACCGTGGGCGCTGCCGTGACTGATACGGACGAGCATTTTGCTCAGCATCATCCCAAGGCGCGTTTTAGCGATGCCGAGCTTCCCCTTGGCGCCGCGGCTTACACGGCGGTCGCTTTGGGCTATATCGCCGACCACCGGTAGTACCCAACCTTGCCTTTCAAGCCTGCGGGCATGGCCATAAGGCCTATGCCCTTGTCTTTCAAGGCAATCTTGGGCACCGTGGGCGCCATCGTCTCGGGCGTGCTGTTCGATGCCACGGGCTCCTTTGCGAGCACCTGGATTGTGTGCCTGGCGTGCTCCGTGGTCATGCTCGTGTTCCTGCTGGCATCCG
>CATVQO010000214.1 GCA_958346165.1 uncultured Collinsella sp.
CGACATCCTTGCCCGCGCCGGGTTTGAAATCGAGGCCTGCGAATCGTTTGAGCATGTCTCGCGCGATATTCTCGCCGCCGCGCCCGACCTGGTGCTGCTCGATCTCACGCTCCCTGTCAAAGACGGCCAGCACATCTGCCATGAGGTCCGTCGCGAATCCGAGGTCCCCATCATCGTTCTCACGTCGCGCACGACCGAGATCGACGAAGTCATGGCCATGACGCTCGGCGCGGACGACTTTGTTCCCAAGCCCTACAGCGCGCGCGTGCTTGTGGCGCGCATCAACGCACTGCTGCGTCGCACCGCGGCGGCAGGCGAGCGCAGCACACTTGTCCACAAGGGGCTGGAGCTCGACCTCGCCCGCTCAATGGTCACCAACACGCAAACCGGCACTAGCACCGAGCTCACCAAAAACGAACTGCGTATCCTCTCACTGCTTCTGAGTCGCGCGGGCAAGATCGTTTCGCGCTCGGCTATCATGCAGGACCTGTGGGACTCCGACGCCTTCGTGGACGACAATACGCTCACCGTCAACATCAACCGCCTGCGCACCACGCTCGAAAAAATCGGCATCAAGGGGTATTTGACCACGCATCGCGGCCAAGGCTATTCGGTCTAGGGGCCGGCTATGTCGTTTGGCAAGTTCTTTAAAGATGCGCTGCTTCCCGTCGCCGTGTGGACCTGCGGCGTGCTGCTGAGCTGCTTTGTGCTGACGGTCGCCGGAGCACCCGTTTCTATCGTGGTCGTGGCGGTCGGCGTGTCCTATATCTTCGGTATGCTGGGCATCGTGATCGAATACGCGCGCCGTCGTCGTTTTCTGCGCCAGCTGGAGCGTGCGGCAGAGGAGCTCGAGAGTCCCGCATGGGTGCAGGAGATGGTGCAATGCCCGACCTATGCCGAGGGCGAGCTCGAGTACGAGGTCTTGCGCCGGGTGGGCAAAGCCGCTTGCGACGAGGTTGCCGAAGGCCGGCGTCAGACCGATGACTATCGCGACTATATCGAGAGCTGGGTCCACGAGGCCAAGCTGCCCCTGGCGGCGGCTCACCTGATTTTGGAAAACCTGGACAGCAGCGAAGACGACCTGTCGCGCGTGGACGACCTGGCACGCGAACTTGCCCGCGTGGAGCGCTATATCGATCAAGCGCTGTACTACGCGCGCTCGGAAGTCGTGGAGCGCGACTACCTGATTCGCCGCTGGGACCTTAAGACCTTGGTGACGGGCGCGATTAAAGCCAATGCGCGTGAGCTCATCGCGGCACACGTGGCGCCGGTGTGCGAGAACCTCGACTTTGAGGTCTTTACCGACGAGAAGTGGCTCGAGTTTATTCTGGGCCAGCTCATTCAGAACAGCATTAAATATGCGCGTGAGGACGGCGCGAAGATCGTGTTTTCGGGCGCGTTGCTGGACGAGGGCCTGGCAAGCGAGCGCATCGAGCTTACCGTCGCGGACAACGGCTGCGGCGTGTGTGCGGCAGACCTGCCGCGCGTGTTCGAGAAGGGCTTTACCGGCGACAACGGCCGCACCACCAAGCGCGCAACGGGCATCGGCCTCTATCTGGTGGCGCGCCTGTGCTCCAAGATGGGCATCGACGTCACCGCGGCATCGGAGCCGGGCGAAGGCTTCGTCGTAACATTCGCTTTTTCAACGAACAAGTTCCAATACTTTGAGTAACGCACACGGCAAACGGCCGCCCAAACAAAACGTGCCGCCCCAAACGGGGCGGCACGCCATCTTTTATCAGCCAACTCGTTGAAGTACGGTGACGAAGGCGCAAGGCCGGGAGGGGTTATCTAAGCCGACATCCCGCAGCCGCGAAGCGGCGAGGACGTCGGCGTGATAACCCCGCAGGCCCTGCGCCGGCGGGAAGGAACCTACTTCACGACCAAGATGTCGCAGTCGGTGTTGCGCAGCAGGAACGTCGAAATCGAACCCAGCAGCGCATACTTGATCGAGGACAGGCCGCGTGCGCCGCAGAGCACCAGGTCGGGCTTAACCACGTCGAGCATCTCGTCCTTGAGCGTCTCGCGAATACGGCCGGCGCGAATCATAACCTCGACCTCGGGAATATCGGGATTGGCCTTGGCCTCTTCGAGCTGCTTGGCGATGGAGTTCTTAAATGCCTCCTCTAGGCCGTTGACCAGATCGACCGGATAGGAACCGGCGCTCTCGAGCGCCGTGGAATCGATAACGTGGCCGATGATTAGCTTGGCGCCGTTGTTCGCGGCGACCTTGATGGCGCGTGCGAGCACAAAATCCTGCTGCTCAGTACCATCGAGTGAAACAAATACCTTGGTGTAGCCCTCGTTCATGGTTTCCTCCTTGGTCTATCGCACGGGCGCGGGGCTCGTGCATCGGGCGGGCGCGGGCGCGTTGGCCGCCGAACACTTTATCTTGTTGCAGTTATACCCAAGGATTTCGGTTTGACCGCTCGCAATTCTGTGAACGGACGAGTTTTTTGGTAAGGGTAGGCGCAGACGCGCCCGAACGGTTGATAATGGGACATCGCCCGCACCGTCCGCAGAACAATATCGGCGGGTGTCTAACGAGGGGGTCCCTTTGGATATCATCGAGCTTCTAAAATCTGCCTTCATGGGCCTGGTCGAGGGCATCACCGAATGGCTGCCTGTTTCGTCGACCGGTCACATGATCTTGGTGGACGAGTTCGTCAAGATGAACGTGAGCGAGACGTTCTGGAACATGTTCCTGGTCGTGATTCAGCTCGGCGCCATTCTGGCCGTCTGCGTGCTGTTCTTCCATGAGCTCAATCCGTTCTCGCCCAGCAAGGGCAAGGAGGGCCGCCGCGACACCTGGGTGCTGTGGGGCAAGATTGTGCTTGGCTGCATTCCCGCCGCGGCAATCGGCCTGCCGCTCAACGACTGGATGGAGGAGCATTTCTACAATGCTCCCGTCGTGGCGCTGGCGCTCATTGTGTACGGTGTGCTGTTTATCGTGATCGAGAACTGGCGCGCGAGCAAGCGCGAGGAAATGGCTGTTGCCGGTTCGTTTGGTTCGCGTGCTGTGGTGTCGGGTGGACGTCCCGCCGGTGCGCACTTTGCGGCGCCCGCCGCGGCTACCGCTGAGGATGAGGACGATGACGAGAATCTGGACTTTGGCTCCATCGCCACGCTCGAGGACCTGAGCTGGAAGACTGCGCTGGGTATCGGCTGCTTCCAGGTGCTTTCGCTGGTGCCTGGTACGTCTCGCTCCGGTTCTACCATCATCGGCGGCCTGCTTTTGGGCTGCACGCGTTCGGTGGCGTCCAAGTTTACGTTCTTCCTGGCCATCCCTGTCATGTTTGGCGCGAGTGCGCTCAAGCTGGTCAAGTACTTCATCAAGGGCGG
>CATVQO010000215.1 GCA_958346165.1 uncultured Collinsella sp.
CGGCCGCGATGTCGCAAGAAATCAGCAGGTCGGCATTTGCATCCTGATCGGTGGGAGCAAGGTTGCATATGGCCAGCGTATCGCCGGTAAAGTAACGCGTAAGGCCCGCCGCCGGATACACCACGAGCGAGGTCCCACCCACAATGAGGGCATCGGCCGCGGCGATGGCGGCAACGGCACCGGTCAGCACATGCTCATCGAGCGGCTCCTCGTAGAGCACCACATCGGGCTTGATGCGGCCGCCGCACGCGGGGCACGCAGGCACGCCCGCGGCGTCCTCGTGCTCGCGCGAGCAAATCCACTCGGCGCTATAGACCGCGCTACACGACTGGCAAATGTTGCGATGGACCGATCCGTGCAGCTCAAACACGCGCCGTGAGCCGGCCATCTGATGCAGGCCGTCGATATTTTGCGTCACCACGGCATTTAGCTTGCCGGCGCGCTCCAGCTCGGCCAGCTTGGTGTGGCAGCGATTGGGCTTGGCGCCAAGCGCGATCATCTTGGTGCGGTAGAAGTCGAAGAACTCGGCCGGATGCGCCTCGTAAAAGCTATGCGACAGCATGGTCTCGGGCGGATAGGCAAACTGCTGGTGATACAGGCCGTCCACGCTGCGGAAATCGGGGATGCCACTTGCCGTGGAAACACCAGCGCCGCCAAAGAAGACCACGCGCTTGTGGGTGTCAAACAGATCCGCCAGCGCGGCGGAGGCCTGCCTGGGGTCCGATATTGCCTGCGTCATCTGAGTCCTCCGTCCTTGTTAGTCGGGCAGCGTTGAGCGACGTCCCAGCATGCGGCCTTTAAGTCAGCATGCGCGGATCCCACCCCGCCCCTGTTGCGCTAATCTTAAGCCTGCCAACCCCGTCGAAAGGACACCATGCCTCAGACTTACACTTTCGCCTCGTGGAACGTCAACGGCCTGCGCGCCGTGCTCAAAAAGGACCCGAGCTTTATCCAGATCGCGCAAGAACTCGACGTCGATATCCTGGCACTGCAAGAGACCAAGCTGCAGGAGGGCCAGGTCGATATTGACCTGCCCGGCTATCACCAAACCTGGAGCTACGCCGAGCGTAAAGGCTATTCGGGCACCGCGGTCTTTAGCCGCCAGGAGCCGCTGCGCGTACTGCGCGCCGATGCGCTGCTGCCCTACGCCGGCGGAGGCGAGGCGGCCGTGCTCGTCGCCCAAGCCGCAACCGAGGGCCGCGTCTGCGCGCTCGAGTTCGACAAATTCTGGTTTGTGGATGTCTACACGCCCAACGCACAAAATGAGCTCGCGCGCATCGACGTGCGTATGGCCTGGGACGATGCCTACCGCGGCTTTTTGAACGCGCTCGAGCGCGAGACCGGCAAACCCGTCGTAACCTGCGGCGACTTTAACGTGGCGCATGAGGAGATCGACCTTAAGAACCCCAAGTCCAACCGCGGCAACGCAGGCTTTTCGGACGAGGAACGCGGCAAGTTTACCGAGCTGCTCAACGCCGGCTTTACCGATACCTGGCGCGCGGCAAACCCCGACGTCGAGGGCGTCTACAGCTGGTGGAGCTATCGCTTTAATGCCCGCAAGAACAACGCCGGCTGGCGCATCGATTACTTTCTGGTAAGCGATTCGATCGCCGCCAACGTTCGCGACACCGGCATCCGCGGCGACATCTTTGGCAGCGACCACTGCCCCGTCACCCTCACGCTAGAGCTCTAGCCCCAAGTAATTCCTCTAGGGGACAGAGGAAAACAGATCATGTGACCCCTCTCCCCCTATAAGGTGCGGTGGAATAGTTCCTGTTTGGGCAGCAAATAGCCAAAAACGAGAACCATTCCACCGCAAGTTCGTGAGGGAACGCGAAATGCCTTACAGCCCGTATTTCACGACGACACGGTTAATGCGACGGCACCAAGGCTTGTACAAGGCAGCCAAGAACACGCAGGTCGCGAGGCCGTGTGTGATATCGAACGGCACTGCCGTGGCAAGACGTGCCATGGCACCCGCCCACGTGAGCGGTTGAACAAAACCGATAATGTCGTAGGCGTTGATCACAACGCCGTACAGCAAACCCGAAGCAAAGCCGTAGGTCAGCAGCGCCGGCATACGCACGGTGCCATCGGCGCGATCAAAAGCGCCGGCATGCGCCAGCGCACCGCCAACGTATCCCACGAGCCCCCAGGCATACATCTGCCACGGCGTCCACATGCCCTGCCCAAAAAAGAAATTGCTGGTCAGCGCCGCCAACGCACCGACCATAAAACCATTGCGGCGACCAAGCGTCGCCCCCGCGATAATGGCGATGGCACTCACGGGTTTAAAGTCGGGAATGGGGCCAAACAAGATGCGCCCCGCCGCGGCCAATGCTGCCAGAACCAGCGTGGGCATAATCTGGCGCAAACCCGGACGAGATGCCTCGTAACCCGCAAAGAACAGTGCAAGCACCAGCGCCACCACGACAAGCATGGCAAGCGCCGCCTGCTCAACACCCGCCAGCAACGCGGCAGCCATCACCGCCGGCACCGCCAACAACAGCGGAATCTCCAGTTTTGCAAGCAAACGCGAGAAACGACAGTCCGTCATCCCATCACGCCCTATAGAACACGTTGTCGGCAAAGAAGTCGGCCGGGGACTCCATGCAGGCAATCTCGCCGTCAAACATCATGGCGACGTCGTCGGCTACCTGCTCGGCAAAGTCCAAATCGTGCGTAGCCATGATGACGGTGCCGCCAGCCTTCGCATGGTCACGCAGGGCGCGGGCGATGGTGCGGCGACTCTCCAGGTCCAAGCCCTTCGTGGGCTCGTCAAGCAGCAGCAGCTCGGGGCCGATCAGCAGCAGCTTTGCCAGTGCGAGCAGCTGGCGCTGTCCGCCCGAGAGGTCGTAGGGGTGGCGCGTCTCCAGGCCGTCCAGCCCCAAGCTCGCCGCGCGCTCCCGCGCCACGGTCTCGTCATATCCGCAGGCTGAAGCCCATTCCATCAGCTCGTCGCACACCGTCTCGGCAACCAGCAATGCTTTGGGATTCTGAGGCAGCAACGCCGCCGAGGCCGCTCCGCGCACCATGCGGCCGCGCTGCAGCTTGGCGGTCTTCGCCAGCACCGAGAGCATCGTCGACTTACCGCATCCGTTGCCGCCCACGATCGCATGCACCGCACCGGCCGAAAACGACGCATCGAGCCCACGCAACACCCAGCCGGACGCTCGATCGTAGCGAAACCAACCTTCCGACAGGGTGGTAGCCGACCCAGCGTGCATTTTTTGGAGTATTCTGCTTCCATCCGTGCGCGAGAAGGCTTCCAAGCCGTTCTCGAGCGACGTTTGCGCCACAAATTCGGACGATTTGTCCAATTCCGAACTTTTTTTCG
>CATVQO010000216.1 GCA_958346165.1 uncultured Collinsella sp.
TAGACTTGCTTGATGCCGCCTCTGTTATCGGGGCGGCTTCTTTTTGTCGAAAACCACCACAAGGGGGACAGGCACCTTTGTGGTGGTTCACGGTTTGTCTCGACTTGTAACATCTTGGCCGCTAAAAGTGGGCCTGGTGTTACAGATTTAGATTTCCGATTCGGGTGTCTTCTGTTCGTCTCGATTTGTAACAGATAGGGCTCTATTTGCCGAGTAGATGTTACAGATTGAGACAAACGGGCGTCGGGGATACAGTGGACCGACGTCTCAGTACCCTATCCATCAATCACTCAGAAAATCTTATATATAGAGACTTAGATTTGTGTATAAGATCGTACAAAGCTGGCAACAATACTTCTCGAACAACGTGAAGCCGCCCCGTAGGGCGGCCGCCCCAAGAGAGGTGATTCCATGAGAATCGATAAGCTAGCTATGACGTCGCGCGAGGCGCTGCAGACCGCCATGAGCACGGCTGCCGATGCGCAGGCCGGCGCGGTGGAGCCGATTCACCTGCTGTCCGCCCTGCTCGGTGCCGGCGAGCGCAATATCTCCGTGATCATCGAGCGCATCGGTGCCGACCCGGCTCAGCTCGCACGCTCCACACAGGATGCCATCGACCACGCGCCCAAGGTTTCGGGCGAGGGCCAGCAGATGGGCCTGTCCAACGAGCTCGTCCGCGTCATCGAGAAGGCCGAGAAGAAGGCCACCAAGATGGGCGACAGCTTTGTGGTGACTGAGCATCTGCTGATGGCGCTTGCCGAGGACAAGGGCGAGGCGGGCCGCGTTCTGCGCGACGCAGGCGTCACCAAGGAGCGCATCGAGCAGGTCTACGAGGAGCTGCGCGGTGATGACCGCGTGACGTCTGCCGAGGACAAGACTCAGTTTGAGGCGCTGGAGCAGTACGGTCGCAACATCTGCGACCTCGCCCGCGCCGGTAAGCTCGACCCGGTCATCGGCCGTACCGACGAGATCCGCCGTACCATTCAGGTCCTGTCCCGCCGCACCAAGAACAACCCCGTGCTCATCGGCGAGCCGGGCGTCGGCAAGACGGCCATCGTCGAGGGCATCGCCCAGCGTATCGTGGCCGGTGACGTGCCGAGCACCCTGCGCGACCGCGACCTCATCGAGCTCGACATGAGCGCGTTGGTCGCCGGCGCCAAGTACCGCGGCGAGTTCGAGGACCGCTTAAAGGCCGTGCTCAAGGAAGTGCAGAAGTCCGAGGGCAAGGTCATCCTGTTCATCGATGAGCTCCACACCATCGTGGGCGCGGGTGCCACCGAGGGTTCCATGGACGCCGGCAACATCCTCAAACCGGCGCTCGCTCGTGGCGACCTGCACGCGATCGGCGCGACCACGCTCGACGAATATCGCAAGTACATCGAGAAGGACGCGGCGCTCGCGCGTCGTTTCCAGACCGTTATGGTGAGCGAGCCTACCGTCGAGGACACCATCTCGATCCTGCGTGGCCTGAAGGAGAAGTACGAGATCTTCCACGGCGTGCACATCACCGATAGCGCGCTCGTGGCCGCCGCCGACCTTTCCGATCGCTACATCGCCGACCGCTTCCTGCCCGACAAGGCCATCGACCTGGTCGATGAGGCCGCAAGCCGCCTGCGCATGGAACTCGACAGCATGCCGGTCGAGATCGACGCCACCACGCGTCAGCTCACCCAGCTGCAGATCGAGGAACAGGCGCTCATGAAGGAGACCGACGACGCCTCCAAGGAGCGTCTGGAGGCCCTGCGCCAAGAGATTGCCGAGGTCCAGGAAAAGCTCAACGTGCAAAAGGCTGGCTGGCTCAACCAAAAGAACGCCATCGACCACGTGCAGGAGCTCAAGGGCAAGCTCGATGAGGCAAAGAGCGAGGAGGAGCGTGCGACGCGCAACGGCGATTTGGGTCGTGCGTCCGAGCTGCGCTACTCCGTGATTCCGGGCCTGCAGCAGCAGATTCAGGATTCCGAGGCCGCGCTCGAGGCGCAAAAGCAGCAGGACGGCGAGGGCCTCAACGAGCAGGTGACCTCCGACGAGATCGCCGAGGTCGTGAGCGCCTGGACCGGCGTGCCCGTGTCCAAGATGATGCAGGGCGAGCTCGACAAGTTGAAGGGCCTGGAGGGCGAGCTGCATAAGCGCGTCATCGGCCAGGACGAGGCCGTCTCCGCCGTCGCCGCGGCCGTGCGCCGCAGCCGTGCGGGCCTCTCCGATCCGGACAAGCCCATCGGCAGCTTCTTCTTCCTGGGCCCCACCGGTGTAGGCAAGACCGAGCTCGCCAAGGCGCTGGCCGAGTGCCTGTTCGATGACGAGCGCGCGCTCGTGCGTATCGACATGTCCGAGTACATGGAGAAGTTCAGCGTCCAGCGTCTGATCGGTGCGCCCCCGGGATACGTGGGTTACGACGAGGGCGGTCAGCTCACCGAGGCTGTGCGCCGTCGTCCGTACTCCGTGATCTTGCTCGACGAGATGGAGAAGGCTCACCCGGATGTATTCAACGTGCTGTTGCAGGTGCTCGATGACGGCCGTCTGACCGATGGCCAGGGTCGCCAGGTGTCCTTCAAGAACACGATTATCATCATGACGTCTAACGTGGGCTCCAAGGCTATCGCTGAGCTTTCCGGTAAGGACGAGGAGGAGATGCGCCATCAGGTCGACGCGGCCATGGCTCAGACCTTCCGCCCCGAGTTCCTCAACCGTATCGACGATATCGTGGTGTTCCATCCGCTTGGCATGGCGCAGATCGAAAAGATCGTCGATATTCAGCTCGCCGACGTCCGCGCGCGTCTGGCCAAGGAGCGCATGACGCTTGCCATCACCCCGGCGGCCAAGCAGATGCTTGCTGTGGGCGGCCTGGATCCGGTCTTTGGTGCCCGTCCGCTCAAGCGTCTGGTGCAGCGTGAGGTTGTCGATGCCATCGCGGCGGCCATCATCGACGGCACGGTGCGCGAGGGCGATCAGGTGACGGTCGATGTCGACAAGGACGGCGGCTTTACCGTCGTGTGCGACAATACGCCGGCGGCCACCTACGAGGTCCCCGACGCCGAGTAGATTTTGGGCCATGCCTTAAAATCTGCCAGTCGTCTCTAAACGCCAAGGGCGGCGGATCCAATTGGATCCGCCGCCCTTTTTCGTGCGACAATCGATGATGCTGAACGGATGCGATGCAAGGAGCTATGCAGATGAAAGACGAGAACAAGACGAACGCACTGGCGGCTGAGGCGGCGCCCTCCGCACCCAAGTCTGCGCCTAAGCCGGCGCCCAAGCCGCGCGACCCCTACATCCGTGCCGAGAACGAGGACGATGACGG
>CATVQO010000217.1 GCA_958346165.1 uncultured Collinsella sp.
GCGGGCTTGGCGGGCGCGCAACCGTCAAAGTACTTGCCGCTCATGTTGAGCGAACGCGAGATAAGGTTGCCCCAGCTGTTGGCCAGGTCGGCGTTGTAGACCTGCTCCATGCGATCGAAGCTGATGGCACCGTCGGTGCCGGGGACGACGTCGGTCATGAAGTAGTAGCGATAGCCCTCGACGCCCAGCATGTCGATAACGTCCTGCGGAGCGATGGCGTTGCCGCGGCTCTTGGACATCTTCTCGGCCTTGCCGGTCTCGGCATTGCGCACGGTCAGGAAGCCGTGGGCAAAGACGTGCTCGGGCAGGGCCTCGCCGATGGCCATGAGCATGGCGGGCCAAATGACGCAGTGGAAGCGGATGATGTCCTTACCCACGATGTGGAACTGCGCGGGCCAGCGATAGGCCAGCTCGGCACGCGCCTCGTCGGTGTCGACACCGTAGCCGACGGCCGTCATATAGTTGAGCAGCGCATCGAACCACACGTAGGTCACGTGACCCTCGTCAAACGGGACCTGAATGCCCCAGTCAAAGCTCGTACGGCTCACGGAAAGGTCATTAAGGCCGCCCTCGACAAAGCTACGTACCTCGTTCATGCGGAACGCAGGCTCGACAAAGTCGGGGTGCTCGTCGTAAAGCTTGAGCAGCTTATCCTGGAAAGCGGAAAGCTTAAAGAAGTAGGACTCCTCCTGCACGCGCTCAAGCGGACGGTGGCAGTCGGGGCACAGGTGCTGGCCGACGCTGCCGTACTCCTCGTCGCCCTTCTGGACCTGCGTATCGGTAAAGTAGGTCTCGTCAGGCACGCAATACCAGCCGTCGTAGCTGCCCTTATACAGGTAGCCGGACTCCTTCATGCGCTCCCACAGGTACTGCACGGCATGGTGCTGGCGCGGCTCGGTGGTGCGGATGAAGTCATCATTGGAAATCTCGAGCTTGCTCCAAAGCTCCTTGAAGTGCGGAGCCTGGCTATCGGTCCACTCCTGCGGCGTCATGTTGTGCTTGGCTGCGGCCTCGGCGACCTTCTCGCCGTGCTCGTCCATGCCGGTCAGGAACTTGACGTTATAGCCGGCGGAGCGACGATAGCGAGCCTGAACGTCGGCGATGATGGTGGAATAAGCCGTGCCCAGGTGCGGATCGGCGTTGACGTAGTAGATGGGCGTCGTGATAAAGAACGAAGGCTTGCTTTGATCCATGGGGTTTGTCCTCCAGAAAAACGTTGCATACAGGGGATGATTCTAGCGCAAGGGCTGGATATCCTCCATCTATTGCATATCGAGCACCATGGCATAGACATCGCGCTTGCGGCGCGAATACTTCTGAGACAGGCGCTTGGCCACCGCAGAGGCGGGCTCCCCCTCCTCGAGCGCGGCGCGGATATCCTCGCGCAGGGCCTCGTCGGGATCCGCTGCCGCGGCGCCAACCGGCACGATACCGGCCTCCTCATCCTCGCTCGGCGGCGCGATGACCAGCGCAATCTCGCCCTTTACCTCGCCGCGAGCACGCAGCTCCTCGGCAAGCTGAGCAGCGGGCCCGCGCAAGACCTCCTCGTGCAGCTTGGTGAGTTCGCGGCAGACGGCAACCTCACGCTGGGGAAAGACCTCCGCCACGGCCTCGAGCGTCGCCACGATGCGATGTGGAGACTCGTAGAAGATGAGCGCGCCGGGCACCACGGCAAGGCGCTGCAGTCGGCGCACGCGGTCGCCGTGCTTGCGACCCAAAAAGCCTTCGAAGAAGAAATGCTCGCAGGGAATGCCGGACGAAACAAGCGCCGTGACGCAAGCAGAGGGCCCGGGAATAACTTCGACGGGCACATCGGCCTCACGCGCCGCCTCAACTAGCGCCTGGCCGGGATCGGACACGCTCGGCATGCCGGCGTCCGAGGCAAAGGCGAGGGTCTCCCCCGCCAGCAGACGGTCGACTAGGCCGGCGGCGCGGCTGGCGATCACATTCTCGTCGCAACGGACAAGCGGCTTGGAAATGCCCAGGTGCATCAGCAGCTTTGACGTCACACGCGTGTCTTCGCAGCAGATGGCATCGGCGGCGGCAAACGCCTCGCCAACGCGCGGGGACAGGTCGCCCAGGTTGCCGATGGGCGTGCCGACCACATAGAGTTTGCCCGTATGGGCGCTGTTTTGCGTCATATCAACCTATTCAATCATGCCGCGCTCGAGCGTACCGAGCGCCGCGCGGGCGTCCCATGCTGCAATGCGCTTCTCGGTCTTCCACGTTTGGAAGAACCAACCGGCAGCCGGCGCAAACGAAGCCAGCTGATTGGCGATAAACACGCGCTCGTAGGCATTGCGGCCCTCGGGCGTAACCGACGAGTTGGCAAAGATCGCCGCGCCCGACCATTCGCCCACCAGCACGGGGAACCCAGTCGAAATCGCTTCTTTGAGCTCGCGCTTGTTGCGCGAAATCGCCGTCGTCAGCCCGCGGGGGCTCGTGATATCGAGCGCATGCTCGTCACGGTAATGGTACAGGTGAAGGTCCATGTAGACGTTCTTATACTTGGCGTCGCGCATAAAATGCTTCCACTCGCTGGGATGCCCCGACGACGAGAAGACGACGATCTTATCCTCGGGCATATATGAACGGACGAGCTCATAGGCATCGCGATAGAAGTTGCGCAGGTAGTGCGCCGGAATGCCATCCGTCATGGTGAAGAGGCTCTTGCGGACACTCATCTGCGGCGTATCCAGCAGCTCAATGCCCAGCAGGCTCTCGGCCTCGCCGTAGCGATCGGCCAGGCGCTCGAGCACGTCGAGCGCAACATGACGGCCGTTGGTGGACGAATGCCACTCGGCAACAGCCTCTGGCGTGGCGGGCGAATCATTGGAATCGCCCTGGCCACCGGGCACAGTTGCTAGATCAAGCAGCACGCGGATGTCGTACTTGGCAGCCCACTCAATCGCACGGTCAATGTAGTCGACAACCGAGATGTAGGACGCATCGGACTCCTGCGAGCCAAAGGCATACCAGGGCACCGGCAGGCGCACGGCGTTGAGGCCGATCTGCGCCATGCGACGGAAATCGTCCTCGCTCACAAACGTCTCGTAATGACGGCGCATGCGCTCGTTATAGGCGGCGGTGCCCATGGCCTCCTGCAGCTCGGCCGCGTTGGATGCACCGGTCGCCGCGTATAGCGACGGGGTCACCCAAGGCTCGGGAATAAACCAGCCAGAGAGATTAACGCCGAGTATCCTCTCCATCACTGCCCCCTTCGGATCGTGCAGGCCGAGCCTGCATCGTATTGCATAGGAAAAGTATCGTTTTGAGTATACCCGCGCGTGCGGACAG
>CATVQO010000218.1 GCA_958346165.1 uncultured Collinsella sp.
AGGTCGGAAAAACCGACGCCCGCAGGGGCGTCGGCAAAGTACTCGACCAGTTTATGCTCGTCGTATTGCACCTTAGATCTCCATGACCTCGGCTTCTTTTTCCTTCAGAAGCTCCTCGACCTTGGCAACATACTCGTCGGTATGCTTCTGAACCTTGGCCTGCTCGCGACGAACATCGTCCTCGGTAAGCTCCTCGTCGCGCTCGAGTTTGTTGTTAAAGTCGCGACGGATGTTGCGGATAGAGACCTTGGCCTGCTCGGCGTACTCGCGGCACTCCTTAACGAGCTCGCGACGACGCTCCTCGGTGGGAGCCGGGAACGGCAGACGCACGACGGTACCATCAGAGTTGGGGGTAATGCCCAGGTCGGAGGCACTGATGGCCTTAACGATGGCGTTGATGAGCGCCTTGTCCCACGGCTCGATGAGCAGCATGTGGGCCTCGGGGGTCTTGACGGCGGCAACCTGCGTGACCGGCGTGGGAACACCGTAGTAATCGACGGTGATGTCGGACAGAATGTTGGCGCTGGCGCGGCCGGTGCGAACCTTGGAGAAGTTATGCTTGAGGGACTCGAGCGACTTGTCCATGTGGGCGGTGATGTTCTCTGCCATGCTTAATCCTCCTGATAGACGAGCGTGCCGACGGGCTCACCCGCGAGCGCGCGCTTGACGGTGTCCTCGCCATCGATGTTGAGGACCAAAATGGGCATACGGTTGTCCTGGCACAAGGCCGTTGCCGTGGAATCCATAACCTGCAGGCCGCGGACGAGCACCTCGTGATAGGTGATCTTGTCAAAGCGGACGGCATCGGCGCACTTGACGGGATCCTTGTCGTAGATACCGTCGACCTTGGTGGCCTTGATCAGAATCTCCGCACCGATCTCGCAGGCGCGAAGGGCCGCGGCAGTGTCGGTCGTAAAGTACGGATTGCCCGAGCCGGCAGCGAAGATAACGACATTGCCCTTGGACAGGTGGTTGATGGCGCGGCGGCGAATATAGGGCTCGCAAATCTCGTTCATCTGGATGGCGCTCATAACGCGGCAAGGAACATCGTTATGCTCGAAGGCATCCTGCAGGGCAAGTGCGTTCATAACGGTTGCCAGCATACCCATGTAATCGGCCTGAGCACGCTCCATGCCACCGGCAGCGCCGGCCATACCACGGAAAATATTGCCGCCGCCGACAACGACGCCGACCTCATGGCCAACGGCGAGCAGCTCCTTGACCTGCTTGGCAAGATGGTCGGTAACCTTGGGGTCGATGCCATAGTGGCCATCGCCCATCAGTGCTTCGCCGGAAAGCTTAAGAAGCACGCGTTTATATCGGATGTCGGACAAAGCGATCCTCCTTTAATTAGACTCTCAATATGATATCAAAGGCTCTGCTCAGAGCCATGAAAAAGCAGGCTGTGAGTAAAACCCACAGCCTGCTCATTACCAGCTACAAGAGCTTATTTACTCGCCACGGACCAGACGGTCGAAGGCAACGACGGTAATGGTATCGCCGAGCTCTTTGGAAACCTGCTCAGCGTACTTCTTGATGGTGAGGGAGCTGTCCTTGATGAACTCCTGCTCGGAGAGCACGGACTGCTTGTAGAACTTCTCCAGACGGCCAACAGCCATCTTCTCCTGGATGGCCTCGGGCTTGCCGGACTCGGCAGCCTGAGCCATGTAGATCTGCTTCTCGTGCTCAACGGTCTCAGCCGGAACCTGATCGCGGGTAGCGCAGATCGGGGCGACAGCGGCAACCTGAAGGGCAACGTCGTGGGCAAAGGTCTTGAAGGACTCAGCCTGAGCGGTCTCGGCCTTCTCGAAAGCAAACTCGACGAGGACGCCGATCTTACCACCCATGTGGATGTAAGAAGCGAGGGCACCGTTCTCGGCCTTGCGGGCAGCGAAACGGGAAATCTTCATGTTCTCGCCCATGATGTGAATCATCTCGGTGAGCTCGGAGGAAACGGTCTCCTCGCCCATCGGCTTCTCGAGCAGAGCGTCGACATCGGCCGGCTCGGTGGTGGCGACAACCTCGGCGACCTTGGAAGCAAAGCCGGTGAACTTGGCGTTGGAGCCAACGAAGTCGGTCTCGCAGGAGAGCTCGAGCAGAGCGCCAGTCTTGCCATCCTCGGAGACGAACGCGGCGACAGCGCCCTCGTTGGTCTCGCGGCCAGCCTTCTTGGCAGCCTTGGCGAGGCCGTTCTTACGCAGAACGTCAACAGCGGCGTCCATGTCGCCGTCAGCCTCGACGAGAGCCTTCTTGCACTCCATCATCGGGGAGTCGGTCATCTCGCGGAGCTGCTTGACCATAGCGGCGGTAATCTGGGCCATTGTGGTTCCTTTCAAAGAGATGAAAAAGACTTAAATAGGACTGATTTACTCGGCCTTGGGCTCAGCGGCCATCTCGGCCTCGGAGACCTGCTCCTTGCCGGAGCCGGCGAGGCAGGCGTCAGCCATGAGCTCGCACATAAGGGTGACAGCGGAGATAGCGTCATCGTTGCAGGGGATGCCGTACTCGACCTCGTCGGGATCGGAGTTGGTGTCGATCAGAGCGACGACGGGGATGTTCAGGCGCTGGGCCTCCTTGATGGCGTTCTCCTCGCGCTTGGTGTCGATGACGAACAGAGCCTGGGGCAGACCCTTCATGTCGCGGGCGCCACCGAGGTTGGTCTGGAGCTTAGTGAGCTCCTTGCCCAGAACAGCCTGCTCCTTCTTGGGCAGCACTGCCATACGGCCGTCCTCGACCATGGCCTCGAGCTCCTCCATGCGGTTGATGCGGGAGCGGATGGTGACGAAGTTGGTCAGCATACCGCCGAGCCAACGCTGGTTGATGTAAGGCATGTTGGCGCGCTCAGCGGCGTTCTTGACGGCCTCCTGAGCCTGCTTCTTGGTGCCGACGAACAGCACGTTGCCACCCTTGGCAACGTTCTTGACGAAGGTATAGGCCTGGTCGGCGTCAAGGATGGTCTGCTTGAGGTCGAGGATGTAGATGCCGTTGCGCTCACCGAAGATGAACGGCTTCATCTTGGGGTTCCAGCGACGGGTCTGGTGACCGAAGTGGCAGCCGGCCTCGAGCAGGGTGCGGATATTAATCTTGGTAGCCATGTTAAACCTCCTGTGGTTTGCCTCCGCGCGGGGTCATCCTCCAAAACCAACCCGGACATGTGCTACCAAAGCCCGGGCACCACGGTATGAAGTAGCCGCGCGTGCGTGATAAAAACCTGTTGCCGTGAAGCAACCCGATGAATGATAGCAGGATTGCCTCTTCCTGCCAACCCGCAATCAAAACCACACACCT
>CATVQO010000219.1 GCA_958346165.1 uncultured Collinsella sp.
CGGCGAAGAGCTGACGCAGCGCACCGGTCAGCACGTTGTCGGCTTCCATCTTGGCCTCGGGCGTGGTGGCCTTGACGGCGGTGTTACGCGCGCTGATCACGGCGGAGAGCGTCTCCTGCTCGTGCTTGGCGTAGCCCTTGACGGTCTCGACCAGGTTGGGGATCAGGTCGTTGCGACGCTGCAGCTGCGTATCGATGTTCTGCCAGGCGTTATCGATACGGTTACGCTTGGTGACCATGTTGTTGTAGATGCCGGCGATGGCGCAGGCAATCACAATGACAACAACGATGCCGATGATGACGGGAAGCATGATGTCTCCGTTTCGAATGGCCGCGGCGGCATGCGCCAGCTGCCGTTGGTATAACGCTACTAGTATACCCGCAACGTTTTGTCGTGCCGAACTTTCCGGTAAGCGTTGTGTTTTCGTCGGGGTCGGCACCGGGGCAAAGCGCGCGAGGTACAGGTGTAAGATATGCGACAGATTGACGAGTGTTGTCTTTGCCCTGAGGATGGCGATACCAGTGGACCTTCGCATTAAGAAAACCTACCGCGCCCTGTTCGATGCCTTTACCGAGCTTCTCGAGGAGCATCGTTTTGAGGACCTGACGGTTGCCATGCTGTGCGACCGCGCCATGATTCGCCGCACGACCTTCTACAAGCACTTTCGCGACAAGAACGATTACTTTGCCTTTTATATCGATGAGCTTATGTCGGGCTTGCCGCAAAAACAGCCCGATGAGGCCGGCGCAGTGTCTGCCGAGGACGTGCACGCGCTTCGACACGCGATTTGGACGATGCCATGGATTTGATTCTGGCGCACGAGCGGCTCATGGATAACATTTTGGCAAGCAGCATGTCGGGTATGTTGACCAACGTTATTTGCGACCGCATTGCCCGCTCCATCCGCGAGCGTGTGATGAACGTGCTTGCCGAGGATGCCCTGGCTCCCGTGTCACTCGAGACGACGTCTGAGTTTGTCGCCGGCGGCATTATTCGACTTTTCACGATATGGTGGGAATCGGGTCACGATCTTGAGCGTCGACCTGAGATAGCCGACGTGGTCGATGCACTGTTTGAGCGGACCATGACACCGGTGAATCACTAAAGTGGCGGAGAGAGGGGGATTCGAACCCCCGGAACGCTCTCGCGCTCAACGGTTTTCAAGACCGCCGCATTCAACCGCTCTGCCATCTCTCCGTGAGTCGTAATGATAGCATCGTTTTGAATTTGCAACAGGGAAGGCGAACGATGACGATCACCGAAATCGACGAGAAGTTCATGCGCGAGGCGTTGGCGGAGGCGCGAGCCGCCGCGGCGGTGGGCGAGGTGCCCATCGGAGCCGTAGTGGTGCGCGACGGCGAGATCGTCGCGCGGGCGCACAATCGGCGCGAGCTCGATCAGGATCCTTCGGCTCATGCAGAGTTCGCGGCCCTGTGCGCTGCCGCTCGGTCGCTCGGTCGCTGGCGCCTTTCCGACTGTATGGTCTATGTGACGTTGGAACCCTGCTGCATGTGTGCGGGCCTTATGGTCAACGCGCGCGTGGGACGCTGCGTGTATGGCGCGAGCGACGCCAAGGCGGGCGCGTTGGGATCCCTATACGATTTGAATGCCGACTCGCGCCTGAATCATCGGTTTAACGTGACGGCTGGGGTCCTGGCGGATGAATGCCGCGAGCTGCTGAGTAGCTATTTTGGCGGTCTGCGCGGAGCGGGCGGCGTTGATTGCGGTTGTGGGGCCGATCTTGAAGCGCACGCCGCTCACGCCGCAGCGCTTGCAGGTGCCGGTGGGGATGCTGGCACGGCGGTTGACTTTGGTCCTGCGTGCCGCCGACCCCGCCGTGTGCTGTTGGCGATCGACTCCTTTAAGGGCAGCGTTTCGAGCGCGCAGGCGGAGGCGGCAGTTGCCGAAGGCGTGCGCCGCGTTTGGCCCGATGCCCAGGTGGCCGCGTTGCCGCTGGCGGATGGTGGCGAGGGAACGCTCGATGCCGTTGCCGCGTGCGGCGGTGAGCTTGTGACCTGCGAGGTGACAGGCCCCTTGGGCGACCGCGTGTCTGCCCGGATGCTGGTGGACGGCGAGCGCGAGTCCGCGGTCATCGAGATGGCCGAGGCGGCCGGCATTGGGTATTCGAGCTGTACGGAGTCGGCGGCGTTGGCGGCTTCGACCTATGGCGTGGGCGAGCTGATGCTCCGTGCGGTTCGTGCCGGGGTAAAGACTATCTATATTGGCTTGGGCGGCAGTGCCACCAACGACGGTGGCGCCGGCATGCTGCAGGCGCTGGGCGCGCGTGTGGTCGATGATCAGGGATGCGATGTCGCCCCCGGTCTTGCCGGCCTTGAGCAGGTGGCGAGCGTTGATTTGGCGCCAGCGCTGCAGGCTTTGGATGATGCTCGTATCGTTGTGCTCTCCGATGTCGTGAATCCGCTCGTAGGGCGTCGCGGCGCGCTTGCGGTGTTCGGCGGACAGAAGGGTCTGCCGGCGGATGATGCCGAGGCGCTGGGCAAGTACGACAACTGGATGGTCGGCTACGGTCGCCTGCTCGATGCTGCGATTGCCGGAGCTCGAGCCCAGGGTTTGTTGCGCACACCCGAGGGCGCACGGACATTTGGCTCGGTGCTCGGTGTGCCCGGCGCGGGCGCTGCCGGTGGCTTGGGCGCGGCGTTGCTGGCGCTCGGTGCGGAGCTGCGCTCGGGTGTAGAGACGGTGCTCGATCTCGTGGGGTTTGACGAGCGCGTGCGCGATGTCGACCTGGTCATAACGGGCGAGGGCAATATGGACGAGCAGTCCGCTGCCGGCAAGGCGCCGGTGGGCGTGGCCCGTCGTGCCAAGCGCTATGGCAAGCCGGTTGTTGCCGTCGTGGGCGGTCGTGCCGACAACCTGGATGCGGTGTATGGGCGGGGCATCGACCTTGTGCTGCCGATCTGTCGCAAGCCCATGCCCCTCGACCAGGCGCTCGGTGTGCAAGAAGCCACAACCAACCTCATCTGCGCCGGCGAGTCTGCCGCCCAATCCTACGACCTCGCTCGCCTCTAAGGCCTATCTCCCTATAAGTTGCGGTGAAATACGGAGTGTTTTTGCCTTTAAGGTGCCAATTCAGTCCGTATTCCACCGCAACTTCGAGAATGTCCATTCGAGGTTGGCTGCCTTGGGTCTTGGGTCGGACCGTTTGCCACGAAATGCGACCATCTACTACGTTAAACCGGCCACCCTCGACCATTCCGGAATTTGCAAAAACAAAACCGACGCTCCTATAAGTTGTCAAGAGGCAGTTTGCGGGAGCGCT
>CATVQO010000220.1 GCA_958346165.1 uncultured Collinsella sp.
GAAACCGTGCCGATGTGAAGCAGCGCCGCGAGCGCGCCGCCAAATCCGGCACCCAGGCAGGCCGTCACAAACGGACGAACGAGCGGCAGCGTAACAGCATACATCAGAGGCTCGCCCACACCCAGGATTCCAACGGGAATGGACTCTGCGACGTACTTCTTGAGCTTGGCGTTCTTGGTCTTAAAGTACAGCGCCAAACCGGCACCGACCTGGCCGCCGCCAGCCATCATAAGGATGGGCAGCAGGTAATTGATGCCCTTGGTGGCGCCGTCGGGATCGTTGAGCATAGCGTGGATCGGCGTGAGCGCCTGATGCAGGCCGACGGACACCAGCGGCAAGAAGCCTGCCGACAGGATATAGCCGCCCAGGACGCCCAGCTTCTCGAAGATAAAGGTCAAAACGCTAAAGATGGCAGTCGTCAGCCATGCGCCAACCGGCTGGATGACGAGCATCAGAGCAAAGGCGCCGATGATGAGCACCAGCAGCGGGGACAAAAACGTGTCGAGTGCGTTGGGCATAACCTTGCGAATCTGACGCTCCATCCAGGCAAAAAATGCGCCAGCGATGAGAGCCGCGATCATGCCGCCCGCTGCGGGGTTGTACTGCGCATTGGTGAGCGGCAGCAGAATGGCAGTGGCAGGATCAGCCGCGCCAGGCGCAAGCAGGGGCATGGCACTGTTGGCGATGCACATCATGCCGGCGATGCCGCCCAGCGCAGCGGAGCCACCAAACTCACGTGCCGCGTTATAGCCCACCAAGATGGGCAGATAGGCAAACAGGGCCCAGCCCATGGAACGAATGCCCTGGTACCACCACTCGCCTGCAAGCGCGCCTGCCGTCGAGACGTTAATGACGTTGCAGATACCGTTGATGAGGCCAGCCGCAATGATGCCGGGAAGCAGGGCGACGAAGACATTGGAAATCTTCTTGAGGAAGGCCTGAACCGGCTTGGACTCGTACTTGGCTTTCTGCGCGGCCTTGTTTGTGGCCGCAGCGTCAACCACGCTCTCGTCGGCAACGCCTTTCGCAAGGCCGGTGAGCTTGGAGAACTCCTCGAGCACCTTATTCACCTTGCCCGGACCCAGCACGATCTGCATCGTGTCGTCCTCGACCAGACCCATCACGCCGTCGAGTGCCTTAATGCCCTCCGTGTCGACGTTGCCCGCGTCTTTGACGGTCACGCGCAAGCGCGTCATGCACGCCGCGTTTGCGAGCACGTTGTCTTTACCGCCCAAAAGGTCCAGCAGCTTTTGAGCCAGCTCTTTGTTCGTCATAACTCCTCCTTGTATTGGGTATCTCGTCTGGATGTCATATCAGCTCACGCCGCGCACCTATTGGGCATCGTCATTGCTCTTCTCATGGCCACTCACCGCAGCACGGACATGACCTCGCGCCCGCTCAAGAGCTACCGCAGCCTGCTCGGCATCGCAGTCCAGCAGTACCGAGACAATAGCGGTTTTTACGTGGCCGCCGGCATCTGCAAGCGCCTGAACAGCGCGCTCGCGCGTGCAGCCGGTCGCCTCCATCACGATGTTCTGGCCGCGCACCACCAGTTTCTCGTTCGTCTGCTGCACATCGACCATCAGGTTTTGGTATACCTTGCCAATCTTGACCATGGCACCGGTCGAAATCATGTTGAGAATGAGCTTTTGAACCGTTCCCGCCTTGAGCCTCGTTGAGCCGGTCAGTACCTCGGGACCGGGCAAGGGCTCAATGGCAAGATCTGCGCTCTCCCCGATCTTCGACCCTTGGTTGCAGGCAATTGCAATGGTCTTGCACCCAGTTGCCTTGGCGTACGCAAGGCCGCCCACCACATAAGGAGTACGGCCGCTTGCCGCCAGGCCAACGACAAGATCCTTGTCCGAGAGTCCACGCTCCCGCAGGTCGCTCGCGCCAAGCTCCTCGCTGTCTTCGGCACCTTCGACAGCCTTGATAAACGCCGTCTCGCCTCCGGCAATGAGCCCGACAATCAGATCGGGTGACACGCCAAACGTGGGCGGACACTCCGAAGCGTCGAGTACGCCCAGACGACCGCTGGTGCCTGCGCCCATGTAAAAGACGCGCCCGCCGCGCTCGAGTGCCTCAGCAGCCCAGTCGATTGCTGTGGCAACCTGGGGCAACACTTTCGTGACCGACTGGACGGCACGAAGATCCTCATCGTTCATCATCGTGACGATTTGCAGCGATGTCATCGTATCGAGGTCCATTGACCTTTGATTACGCTGTTCGGTCGTGAATTTTGTTAAATCGAGCATTTCATTCACCTCATCTTTCCTGTTTCTCGATGTAGTTTTGCTTTATGACATGCGTCGCCCGTTCGTAGTCGCTGGCAACGTAAGCAGCGTACAGGGCATCGACAACCATAAGCTGGGCCATACGCGAAGCCATGGCACCGCTGCGGACCAAGGGTTCACTCGCAGCAACGCCGAGCACGGCATCGGCCATGGTGGCAAGCTTGGATGATCCATCTACTTTGGTAACGGCCACAACGGGACAGTTGTGGCGTTGAGCCTCGGCGGTGCAGTCCAGCACTTCTTGCGTCAAGCCCGAGTAACTAAAGGCGATTGCCATATCGCCCTCATGCATGTTCTTGGCACATAAGAGCTGATCATGCCAGTCGTCGTACAAATGGCACTCTTTGTCGACACGCATGAGCTTTTGCGCCAGGTCGTGCGCGACCAAACGAGAGGCACCAATACCGAACAGATTGACCGCGCGCGCCCGCTTAAGACGGGCCGCGCATCGCTCCAAGACGGTGTAATCGAGCGTTCGCGCCGTCGCCTCGATCGTACGCACGTTGCTTTTCATCACCTTCCCCACGATACGTTCGACGCTGTCATCCATGGAGATGTCCTCGAGGGCTACGTCTTTCTTGTCACCTAAGAGCGCCAGCTCGGCAATCAGTTCGCGCTGGAACTCCTTGTAGCCCGCAAAACCCAAACGCTTGCAAAAGCGCAAAATGCTCGAGGGCGAGGAGAACGTGACATCGGCAAGACCGCGGACGGACAGCCCGACCACCTCGTGCGGATGAGCGCTTACATATGCGATGACATTGCGTTCCGCCGGGCTCGCGCTGAGCTCACGCTCGCGAAGCCGCAAAAGCAATCCGTTTGCCATCTCAAACACCTCCGTTGAGAAGAATTAAAGACCAACGAACGATTCGTACCGGATACAAACAGCTTTTGCGGTACATTGTGCCGCATCGTGGCGCACAAAGGGCGAGCGTTCTACCGCTCGCCCCTCAAATCCGACCGCTCGGAAATACGCGCGACACAAAAT
>CATVQO010000221.1 GCA_958346165.1 uncultured Collinsella sp.
CGGTACCGCGCAGGTACTCCATGACGATGTAATAGGTGTCGCCGTCCTTGCCCCAGTCGTAGACGCCCACGATATAGGGGGAGGACAGGCCGGCAGCTGCCTGGGCCTCCTGCTTAAATCGGGCGGCGAAGGTGGCGTCGCCGGCATACTGCGGCAGCATGATCTTGACGGCAACCGTTCGGTCGAGGACCTGATCCTGTGCACGGAAGACGGTCGCCATACCGCCCGTTCCCACCTTATCCTTAAGGAGGTATCTTCCCCCGAGGACCCTCTGTTCCATTCCTGCTCCTAACATAACTATTCGCTCAACGATGTGTGTAGTACCTACGATGTGGCCGCTGGGGCCGTGTGGCGCGTTGCCGCTAACTCTTCGGCCGCGGCGCGCCTCGGGTGTCCGATTCGATCATGGGCATCACGCTCCCTGTGCGGCGAGCGCCGCGGTCAGGACGATGCCGGCAATCTTGGCCGCCTTGACGTCGTGTTTGTCGAAATCCTCCAAGGCCACCGAGATGGCGACCGTGGGTGAATCGTAAGGTGCAAAGCCAACGAACATTGAGTTGACGTTGGTGCCACCGGTCTCGGCCGAGCCGGTCTTGCCGGCGACCTTGACGCCTGGGATCTGGGCATCGGTGCCGGTGCCGGACTGGACGACGGCAAGCATGGCCTGCTTGACCTGGTCGGCCGTGGCGGAGCTGACGGCCTGGCCCAGCGAGCGGGACTGCGTGGTCTTAACCACGGTCCCGTCCGGGGCGAGTATCTGTGACACAAAGAACGGGTCCATGACCACGCCGCTGTTGGCGATAGCGGCAGCGATCACGCAATTCTGCATGACGGTGGTCTGCGGGCCAGGCGTGTGGTCCATGCCAACGGGTTGGCCGGCGCCTGCCCAAGCGGTCTCCCACTCGGTCATAAGCGACGGGTCGGCCATGATGGAGGCCGCGGCGGTAAGGTCCTGACCCAGCTTTTGCCCATAGCCAAAGGCGTTGGCAAACTGTACCAGCGAGTTGGCGCCGACCTCGTTGGCCACCTGGCCAAAGACGACGTTGGACGATACGGCAAAGGCCTGCTGTAGGCTGATGGTGCCGTAGCTCTCGTTGGCATAGTTGGTGACCGGCGCGTTGCCGATGTCCATGGAGCCGGGCGCCTGGTACGTGCTGGTAAGGCTGGCGGTGCCGGTTTCGAGCGCCGCGGAGAGTGTGACGACCTTAAAGGTCGAGCCCGGGGTGTAGAGCGCGTCCATGGCGCGGTCGTACAGGGAGCCGTCCTCGCCACCGCCCGACTGCATCAGGGCATCGATGTTGGTGTTGTCATAGGTGGGTGAGCTCGCGCACGCAAGGACCGCACCGGTGCGCGGATCCATGACCACCACAGCGCCCTTAAAGCCTTTGAGCGCCTGCTCGGCAGCCGTCTGGATGCGCGAGTCGATGGTGAGCTTGGCGGTATTGCCCGGCTGTGTCTGTCCCGCGAGCGACGCGATGGCGTTGTTCCAGCTGGAGTAATCCTTGGAGCCGGTGAGCGTATCGTTCATGACGCTCTCGATGCCGGCGGTGCCGTATTGCTGGCTCACGTAGCCCACCACGTGCGCGGCCATGTTGCCGTTGGGGTAGGAGCGGGCGTAGGTGCCGTCCTCCTGCTGCAGCGACTCGGCTAGTGTCACGCCGTCGGACGTGATGATGGAGCCACGCTGGATGTACTTGGAGCGGGCGATGGTGTGGTTGTTGGTCGGCATGTCCTGGTAGTCCTTCGCCTTGATGACCTGGACATAGGTGAGGTTGCCGATAAGGATGGCGAACAGCGCCGTGAAGGCAAGCACGGCACGAGTCAGACGGTTGGCAAGCGCCACGCGGCCGAGCACGCCGGACTCAGGCGTGTCGAGCAGGCGACGACGCATGCGAGAACCCGCGGAGTGGCTGCCGTGGCTGTAGGAAGGTGCGTTGGCAAAGCGCGTACCGGTCGGGGCAGCGGCGGATGCGACCTGGTTATCGGTGATGGCGGCCATCGTGCCGGTGCCGGTGAGCTCGGCTTCGCGTCCGGTTGCCTCGTCGCCGGCGCGCAGCAGCAGCGCGACGATGATAAAGCTCGCCAGCAGCGAGGAGCCGCCCTGGCTCATAAAGGGCAGGGTGACGCCGGTCAGCGGGATTAGGCGGGTTACGCCGCCAACGATTAAGAATGCCTGGAAGCTGATGGCCGCCGTAAGGCCGGTCGCGCTAAAGGCGGCAAGGTCGGACTTGGCGCGGGCTGCCGTGGTGAGGCCGCGCACGGCAAAAAGCATAAACAGGATGAGCACGGCGCCGCCGCCCAAAAGGCCCATTTCCTCGCCGATGGCCGAGAAGATAAAGTCGGACTCGACGACGGGGATGTTGTTTGCCATGCCATTGCCGATGCCGACGCCAACCAGGCCGCCGTCAGCCAGCGAGTAAAGTGACTGTACGATCTGGTAGCCCTGGCCTTGGGCGTCCTTAAACGGATCGACCCAGACCTGAAAGCGCACCTGCACGTGAGACAGGAACTTGTAGGCGCCCACGGCTCCAACGGCCAGCAGCGCAAGGCCGATGATGACGTACGAAAAGCGTCCCGTGGCAACATAGAGCATCAGCAAAAAGATGGTGTAGAACAGGACGGCCGAGCCTAGGTCGCGTTCGAAGACGACGATGAGCAGGCACACGCCCCACACGGCAAACAGCGGCAGCAGCAGGCGGAAGCGCGGAATCTTGAGGCCCAGGATCTTGCGGTTGGAGATGGAGAGCAGCTCGCGGTTCTCGGCCAGATAGCCTGCCAGGAACAAGACGATGAAGACCTTGGCGAACTCGCCGGGCTGGATGGTGAAGCCCGCGATGCGAATCCACAGCTTGGAGCCCGAGATCGTGGTGCCGATAAAGATCGGCAGCATCAGCAGGATGATGCCGATAATGCCAAAGGTGTACTTGTAGCGCATGACCACGTCGAGGTTCTTGACCAGTGCGAGCGTTCCCACCATGAGCGCCACCGAGACAAACAAGATGATGAGCTGCGAGATGGCGAGGTCGGGGGCCAGGCGCGTCACGAATGTGATGCCGATGCCCGAGAGCACAAAGACGATGGGCAGGATGGCGGGGTCGGCGCCGGGCGCCAGGATGCGCACGGCGATATGCGCCGCGGCGAAGGCGGCGAACAGGCCGATCGGCACGGCGAGCGTCTCAAAGGAAATCGTGGCACCCGCGGTGAGCACGTACATCGCATAGAGCAGGATGACGGGGAACGCCGAGGCGATGAGCAAGAGCAGTTCGGTGTTGCGGC
>CATVQO010000222.1 GCA_958346165.1 uncultured Collinsella sp.
CCATCTTCTCCACGATCACGTACATGTTGGTGACCTCGCCCACCGCAAGCTGGTCTTTAATGCCATAGTGGTCCAGGCAGGTACCGCAGGTGAGAATCTCGACACCCTGCTCGGCCAGGCCCTTCAAATCATCGAGCACCGGCGAGCCCTCGACGGTGAGCTTGGCGCCACCGTTGTAGAACAGCATGGTCGCGGGCAGCTCCTCCTGCTGCGTCACGGCAAAGATAAACGCCTTCATGAGTTTGTGGCCCAGCTCGTCGTCGCCACGGCCCATGCAGTCGGTGTAGACGGAAATGACGAGCTTGCCCTTGCCGGCGCTTGCGTCGCAAAAAGCGGTACCGTCCTGCTCGGGGTCCACAACGGCCACGGCGCCGGAGGTCGCCACGGTCACGTGCCACTCGGCGTCCGAGATCTTCTCGACCGAAGCCGTGCAGCCCTTCTCCTGCGCCATCTTGGAGATGTTCTTGACGGCGGTCTCGTTATCGACCGAGGTCACCACGGCACCCTCGCCGTCAAGCTGTTTGAGTGCCTTAAGCGTCTTGACGACGGGCAGCGGGCAGGCATCGCCCATGGCATTGACTTCAATCTTGGTAGACATAGCAAAATCCTTTCGAAAGAACCGTTCTAGAGAACGGTAAACAGTTACATAAACGTGCGGGCTAGCGAACAACGCGAACGGCAGGACCGCCCGGCACCGGCTCGCACACGCGACCGACGGCGGCGGCGATACGTCCTTCGGCATGCAAACGGCGCGCAAGCTCATCCACATCCGCCGCGGGCGCCGCGATGAGCAAACCACCCGAGGTCTGCGGATCGTACAGCGCATCCAACATGCCCGGCTCCAGCTCATCGTCAACCGTCACGCGCGGGCCAAAGAAGTCCTGGTTGCGGTAGGAGCCCGCGGGGATAATGCCCAGACGCGCCATGTCGAGCACCTGGTCAAAGAGCGGCACCGCCCCCGACGCAAGCTCAATCTGCACGCCCGAGCCCTCGGCCATCTCGCACGCATGCCCGATCAGGCCAAAGCCCGTGATGTCGGTGCAGCCGTGAAGCTCAAGTCCCTCGGCCAGACGAATCGGAGCCTCGTTGAGGGTGCGCATCGAGTCAAACATGGCTGCGGCCTCGTCCCGCTCGATGAGCTCGCCCTTAATGGCCGTGGTGATGATGCCCGAGCCAACCGCCTTGGTCAGCAGTAACGCATCGCCCACGCGCGCGCCGCTGTTGGCGAGCATGCGGTCGAGCGCGACAAACCCGCTCACGGACAGGCCGTACTTGGGCTCGTCGTCGTTGATGGTGTGACCGCCCGCGATGGAGCAACCCGCCTCGACGCACTTGTCGGCGCCGCCCGCCAGAATCTGACCGGCAACCTCAACGCCCAGACAGCTCGGGATGCACAGCAAGTTCATGGCATGGCTCGGCCGCCCGCCCATGGCGTAGATGTCCGACAGCGAGTTTGCCGCGGCGATCTGGCCAAACAAAAACGGGTCGTCGACCATCGGTGGGAAGAAGTCGATGGACTGCACGAGACCCAAGTTATCGCCAACGCGAAAGACGCTCGCATCGTCGGAGGTATCGAACCCCACGAGCAAGTTGTCGTTATGCACATTGGGTAAATCGCCCAGGACCTGGGCGAGGGCTCCAGGAGCCAACTTAGCGGCTCAACCGCTCGCGGCAGTCATAGACGTGAGCTTAATCTGATCGTCAGCCATCGATACCTCCTCTCATCGGTCAATCATTTTCTCCCAGTATACGCATGAATGCGAGCCTGCGGCGGATGCATTAATTGAGCGCCTGTGCGCGAATCGCCGCGCCGATGGCACCGGCAAAGCGAGCCTGGGGCGAGGTGGTCACCGGCGACCCCAGCAGCTCGCCCAACCGCTCCACCACGAAGGCGTTCTCGCACAGGCCACCGGTCAGGTAGTACGGGGCGCCCGCGGCCTGCCCGGCCATGGTCGCCACGCGCGAGACCACGCTGTCGATCACGCCACGCGCAATGTTCTCGCGCGGCTCACCGCGACCGATCAGGCTGATAACCTCGCTTTCGGCAAACACCGTGCACATGCTGCTAATCTTGGTGGGCTCGCCGGAACGCGCCAGGTCGGCCATCTGCTGCTGGGAAATGCCTAGGCGGTCGGCCATGATCTCCAAAAAGCGCCCCGTGCCGGCGGCGCACTTGTCGTTCATGGCAAACTTGGCCACGCGGCCACTTTTAAGCTGAATGACCTTGGTGTCCTGGCCGCCTACGTCAATCACCGTGCCGTGATCGCCAAACAGGCGCACGGCACCGGTACCGTGGCAGGTGATCTCGGTCACGACCTTGTGCGCATAGGGCACGGCGACACGACCGTAGCCGGTCGCGACCACACGCACATCGTCGGCTGCCACGTCATAGCCGGCCGCTGCCAGCGCCTCGCGCAGCCGCTCGGAAGCATCGACCGAGGAGAACCCGGTTGGCTGCACGCACGTCCACGCCACCGAACCCTCCCCGTCGACCACAGCAGCCTTAGCCGCCGTAGACCCGATATCGATCCCGATCCCTATCATGGCTCTCTCCCAATCTAAACATCAAAGACAGCTGCGCGTTCAGGCGCCTTAGCTCTAGGTTTCTCAGGTGCCGGAGATTGCCCCGAAAGAGGAGCGCAGCGTACTTTGGGTACGCAAGCGACGGTTTGAGGAGCAAGATCCGGTGTCTGAGGAAGCTAGAGGGTTTCGATGAAGGCGGCGATGCGGGTCTCGATCTGGCCCATGTCGCCGTTGCTGTAGTCGGTCTCAATCTTCATGTACGGAATGCCCGCACCCTCGACGGCCTCCTGCATGCGCGCACTCTCAACGTTGAAGGTGTGGCACGCCTGGAGCACGCTCTCCACCACGCCATCGACGTGATACTTCTCGCACATGGCCAGCGTGTTTTCCATACGGCCGTCGTTGGGCGTCATGACCGAGCAGTTGATATCCAGGTAGCGGTCGGCAATGGCGCGCAGGATGTCGGGAGCCTCCGAATCGATCATCATGGCCGCCGTGCGCTCGCCCGAGCAGTCGTCCATGCACACGACCACGCCGCCGTTGGACTCGATGGTGCGGCCGATTTTGTTGATCACGCCGCCCACCGGGCAGCCGGTAATCAGAATGCGCTTGGCATCCGCCGCAACCGGGCGCTCGCCCGCGTCGTAGGCCTCGCGCAGCTTGGCGACCTTTTGCTCCAGCTGCTGCGCATAGGCCTCGATATCAAAGCTAAACGTACCGGCAAACATAGTGCTCATCAGGTCGACGCCGCT
>CATVQO010000223.1 GCA_958346165.1 uncultured Collinsella sp.
CGCCACCCTGAGCGCAGTCGGCGCAGGTGCCCTTGCGGTAGATGCGCACGCACACGGCGACAAACGCAATACCGATAATAGCCAGTACAACAATATCGATAGGTGCCATAGCAAGCCTCCTCTAGTTAACCACCACTTACTTTACCCCATTCTCCACCTACCAAAAAGGGACAGGTTTATTTTGGTCGGTTTTATCTGCGGAAACGCCATATCTTACTTCTGGAGCAAAGCAATCTGTCCCCCCATTGCGTCAAAAAGCCCGAGTGTCGCTGGGACACCCGGGCTCGTGGAAAGGGGTTAATCCTTATTCGGACTTAAGCGGAAACTGCGGCGGAAGCAGTGTTGGTCTCGTCCTCGTCGGTCCATGCATGCTTGGGCATGGGACGGAAGATCTGGAAGAGCATCGCAACCAGCAGCACAATGGCCACAACCGTCCAGATACCAAACTGTCCCAACACAAGCAGGTTGTAGAACTGGTTGATGAACAGGCCGATCACCCAAGCGAAGATGCACTCGTAACCGATGGCGATCGCAGTCCACTTGCCGGAATCCATCTGGTTGCGGATGGTGCCAATGGCGGCAAAGCACGGAGCGCACAGCAGGTTGAAGGCGCCGAAGGCAACGCAAGCGCCCATGGTGGGGAACATGCCGGCAAACGCGGTCCACAGGCTCGGGTCGGTCTCGCCCGCGTCGGCGACGGACAGCAGCGAGCCGGCGGTGGCGACGACGTTCTCCTTGGCGACGAGGCCAGAGACAGTCAGCGCGGTGGCCTGCCAGGTGCTAAAGCCGAGCGGGGCGAAGATCCAAGCGACCAGGTTGCCCAGCATGGCAAGCACGGAGTAGTCCATAAACTCCTCGGGGATGCCGTCCATCGCAGGCAGGAAGCCAAAGGAACCGTTATAGCTACCAAAGTTGGAGAGGAACCAAACGACGACGGTGGACGCAAAGATGACCGTGCCGGCCTTCTTGATAAAGGCCCAGCAGCGCTCCCACACGTGCAGCGCCCAAGAGCGGATCGCCGGGAAGTGGTAGGCAGGAAGCTCCATGACAAACGGGGTCGGACGGCCGGCGAAGAGCTTGGTCTTCTTGAGCATGAGGCCCGAGGCGATGACGGCAAAGACGCCCAGGAAGTAGAAAAGCGGGCTGATCCATGCGGCCGTGGTGGAAGAATCGCCAATGATGGAGCCCATGAGCAGGGCGATGATCGGCAGCTTGGCGCCGCAGGGGATGAACGTGGTGGTCATGACCGTCATGCGGCGGTCCTTCTCGTTCTCGATGGTCTTGGTGGCCATGACGCCGGGGACGCCGCAGCCTGAGGACACGAGCATGGGGATGAACGACTTACCGGACAGGCCAAAGCGGCGGAACACGCGGTCCATGATAAAGGCGACGCGGGCCATGTAGCCGCAGTCCTCCAGGAAGGACAGCATCACGAACAGCAGGAACATCTGCGGCACAAAGCCGAAGATGGCGCCCAGGCCGCCAACGATACCGTCGCAGACCAGCGAATCGACCAGGCCACCGTCCTCGGTGCCACCCGCCACGAGGGCGTCGTGCACCATGGTGGTGATACCCGGGACATAGGGGCCGTACTGTGCCGGGTCGACCGAGTCGGCGTCGTCACCCGCGGCCTCGACAGCCTCATCGTAAGCATCGCGGCCCTGACCGAGCACATACCAACCGTCGGTGCCAAAGAGCTGATCGTTGGTGAAGTCGGTCACCGTTCCGCCCAGGGTGGAAACGGCGATGTAGTACACGCAGAACATGATGACCACAAAGATCGGCAGGCCCAGGATACGGTTGGTAACCACACGGTCGATCTTCTCGGAGGTGCTCATCTTGGCCGGGGCCTTGGTGAGGCACTCGTCGATGATGTGTGCGATCACGCCGTAGCGCTCACCGGTGATGATGGACTCGGCGTCATCGTCGCAGTCCTGCTCGCACTGAGCGACCAGCTCTTCGACGCGAGCGGCCTTCTCCTTGGTGAGGTTGATGAGCTTGCAGGCGTCCGCATCACGCTCGAACAGCTTGACGGCGTAATAGCGGCGCTTGTTAGCGGGAACGCTCGCAGGCAGATTGTTTTCGATGTGGTCAAGAACGTCCTCGATGGAGGAGTCGAACTTGTGCTCCGGCACCTGGCCCTTGGAAGCAGCAGACTTCTTAACCTGCTCGAACAGCTCCTTGATACCCTTGTTCTTAAGAGCCGAGATCATCATGACCGGGCAGCCGAGCTTCTTGGAGAGCTTGTCCGTGTCGATCTTGTCGCCGTTCTTCTCGACCAAGTCGGCCATGTTGAGGGCAACGACCACGGGCAGGCCGGTCTCGATAACCTGAAGCGCCAGGTACAGGTTACGCTCGAGGTTGGTGGCATCGACAACTTGGACGACAACATCGGGCTCGCCGCTCATGAGGTAATCGCGCGAGCATTGCTCCTCGGGGCTGTAGGGGGAAAGCGAGTAGATGCCAGGGAGGTCCGTGATGGTAACGTTCTTGTCGCTTAGGAGCTTGGCTTCCTTTTTCTCAACCGTGACGCCGGGCCAGTTGCCAACGTAGCCGTTGGCGCCGGTGATCAGGTTGAAAAGCGTGGTCTTGCCGCAGTTGGGGTTACCCGCCAGCGCGACATGGATCTGAGAATCCGCCATTCAATCCTTCTTCCTTGTGTGCCTGCGCTGCTTTCTCCGCGCAGGCTGGATAATGTGCTTCAAAGATGCTGCATTAAGTTAGAAAAACCTAACTTTATCTGCAGAAATATGCGCCGCGAGTCCTTACTGAACCTCGACGACGGCGGCCTCCTCCTTGCGGATGGAAAGCTCGTAGCCGCGCACGTTGATCTCGACCGGATCACCGAGCGGTGCGACCTTCACGACCTTGAACGAAGTGCCCTTGATGAGCCCCAGGTCCATAAGGTGGCGGCGAAGCGCACCCTCACCGTGAAGCTTGACGATGGTGGAGCTCTCGCCCACCTTAACGTCACCCAACGTCTTCATCCTCTTGTCCCCCTTTCGGTTTTTATGAAATGCTGCAGACTAACCGACGGTCATGATGTGCATGGCAACCTTGGAATCGATGCCAAAGCGTGCGCCCAGCACCGTGACGATGATATTGGCGCCACTCGAGCTCACCACGTGAATCTCGCTGCCCTCGACAAAGCCGAGGTCCTTGAGGTGGTGCTTCATATCCTCATTGCCCTTTACCCGAGACACGCGCACGGTTTCGCCCGCTTTTACCATCGAAAGCGGCATGGCCGGCATCTGCGGTCCGCAAGACATGAGTG
>CATVQO010000224.1 GCA_958346165.1 uncultured Collinsella sp.
CAACCGTTATGGGAGGATACGTGAACCGCACCAAAATCGCGCAGCTCTATGCCGATGCCGAGTCGCTCGGCGGCCAAACCGTCACCGTCGCCGGCTGGGTCAAGTCCGTCCGCGACATGAAGAACTTTGGCTTTGTTACGCTCAACGACGGCAGCTGCTTCCGCGACCTGCAGGTCGTCATGAACCGCGAGGCACTCGACAACTACGACGAGATCGCCCATCAAAACGTCTCGGCCGCACTCATTTGCACCGGCACCGTCAAGCTGACCCCCGATGCGCCCCAGCCTTTCGAGCTTTCTGCCACCTCCATCGAGGTCGAGGGCACGAGCGCCCCGGATTACCCGCTGCAGAAGAAGCGCGCAACCGTCGAGTTCCTGCGCACCCAGCAGCACCTGCGCCCGCGCACCAACCTGTTCCGCGCCGTGTTCCGCATCCGCTCTGTCGCGGCTGCCGCCATCCACCGCTTCTTCCAGGAGCAGGGCTTTGTCTACGTCAACACCCCCATCATCACCACGAGTGACTGCGAGGGCGCCGGCGAGATGTTCCGCGTGACCACGCTCGACCCCAAAAATCCGCCCCTCACCGAGTCCGGCGAGGTCGACTGGAGCCAGGACTTCTTTGGCAAGCATGCAAGCCTCACCGTGTCCGGCCAGCTCAATGCCGAGAACTTTGCCATGGCCTTTGGCGACGTGTACACCTTTGGCCCCACCTTCCGCGCCGAAAACTCCAACACCACGCGCCACGCCGCCGAGTTTTGGATGATCGAGCCCGAGATGGCCTTTGCCGACCTTAACGACTACATGGATAACGCTGAGGCCATGCTCAAGTATGTCCTCAAGGACGTCATGGCCACCTGCCCCGACGAGCTCAATATGCTCAACAAGTTTGTGGACAAGGGTCTGCTCGAACGCCTAGACCATGTCGCCAACTCCGACTTCGCCCGCGTTACCTACACCGAGGCCGTCGAGATCCTGGAGCAGGCAGTCGCCGCCGGTCACAAGTTTGATTACCCCGTCAGCTGGGGCATCGACCTGCAGACCGAGCACGAGCGCTTCCTGACCGAGGAGCACTTTAAGCGCCCGACCTTCGTAACCGACTACCCGGCCGAGATCAAGGCCTTCTACATGCGCATGAACGAGGACGGCAAGACCGTCGCCGCCGCCGACTGCCTGGTTCCCGGTATCGGCGAGATCATCGGCGGCTCCCAGCGCGAGGAGCGCCTGGATCTGCTCGAGGCCCGCATCAAGGACCTGGGTATGAATCCCGAGCAGTACAAGTACTACCTTGACCTGCGCCGCTACGGTTCCTGCAAGCACGCCGGCTACGGTCTGGGCTTCGAGCGCTTGGTCATGTATCTGACCGGCGTGGGCAACATCCGCGACGTCCTGCCGCACCCGCGCACCGTGGGCAACGCTGACTTCTAATCTCCACAGCGCACTCAGCGCATTACAGCACATCGCGCCAGCGCCTCTCGGCAAGCCGAGGGGCGCTTTTTTCAACAGCATCCGTCAAGCTTTTGGCAAGTTTTTGGTCAGTTGAGCAGGGCTGTTGAAAACTCGACCCGCCGTTTGCCGACGACTACCGACCGCCCAGAGCGCCCTGCGCCCCTGGGAAAGCCCCGCGTCCTAGGCTCCATACCGTCGCCACCCAAAACGGAAAGGACGTGGGCACCATGACCGAAGCCGCTGTTGAAACCTACGACACCACGACGAGGGGCGCCGCCTCGATGGCAGCCTATCGCGCCGTTCGTATCCTGCAGCTCTTGAGCGAAAACACCGGCGAAGACAAGGCCATGCTTTCCGATGAGCTGATCCGGCGCCTCGCCCATCCCGACGACCCCGCCCGCATGCCCATCTCGGCGGCGCGGCGCAGCATCTACACCGCCATCTCCGCGCTTCGCCATGCCGGATACGAAATTGAATACAAACGCGGCGTGGGCTACAAACTTCTTACCCGCCCGCTCACCGATGAAGAGATCATCCGGCTCCACGGTATGGTCATGCGCAACCGCTCCACGCCTATCGCTATCCGCAAGAGCATGGCGCAGCACTTAGTTGCCATGGCGAGCGCCGACGTTCGCGGCTACCTCGATACACCCGAACCCGCTCCAAGCGCAGGCAGCAAGGCTACCAAGGCAACACGCACGCCCATCAAGCGCATCGACACGTGCGAGCTCGTCGAGCAGGCCATCGACCACGGAACCACGGTGAGTTTTGATATTTCGAGCGTCACGACACGCGGCGAAACCGAAGCAGCACGGATGACACTCCGTCCCTTTGCCATCAGGCAGCGCGATGGCATCTCGTATCTGCTGGGAACGGTCTACGACGCCCGAGGCACCGACGATACGCTGCGCACCGTCGAGATCGCCCGTATGAGAAACGTCAGCACGCGCCTGCTCGACGGCAAGAAGCTCTTCGCCGCCCTGGACGAGGACGACGCCTCCTCCGCCGCATAAGACCCTCCGCCGCCCATTCGACTACCCGTACCGCCCATCCGATTCTGTATTAAAAAACCCGCCAGGCTGTTGTAAAAATGGACATCAGCGCTACTATAGTCCCACTTGCACTTTGTCCCAGTGCAGTGTTTCCAGCCATTTTTATACTGGGGGTAATGATATGAAGGACATCACCATCAGCCGCAGGAGCCTTCTGGTCTCCGCCGGCCTGCTCGCGCTCGCCCCGCTCGCCGGATGCGGCGGCAACTCTGGTTCCGGCTCCGCTGCCGCCGGTTCCGACTACACCATCGGCGTTCTGCAGCTCACCGAGCACTCCGCGCTCGATGCCGCCAACGACGGCTTCGTCAAGGCCATCAAGAAGAGCGGCCTTAAGGTCAAGATCGACCAGAAGAACGCCCAGAACGACCAGTCCACGTGTAAGTCCATTGCCGACAAGTTTGTGGGCGACAACGTCAACCTGATTTATGCCATCGCCACGCCCGCCGCGCAGGCTGCCGCCGGCGCCACGGCCGATATCCCCATCGTGGGCTGTGCCATCACCGACTACGCCGCCTCCGGCCTGGTCCAGGACAACGACAAGCCCGGCACCAACGTCACCGGCACTTCCGACCTCACCCCGGTCGCCGAGCAGCTCGAGATGATGCAGAAGGTCCTGCCCGACGTTAAAAAGGTCGGCCTGCTCTACTGCACCGCCGAGTCCAACTCCGACGTCCAGATCAAGGCCGCCAAGAAGGAACTCGACAAGCTGGGCCT